>JADGAL010000180.1 GCA_015232025.1 Alphaproteobacteria bacterium | reverse complement strand
AGCGTCTTGCCGTCAAGCGCGACGACCGCCTTCTCGCCTACCGCGCCCTCCGGCAACAGGGCCTTCGCATGGCGCCGGAACGCGTCTTCGAGGGTGTCGCTGTCCAGCGACTGAAGCACGGTCCGCAGCGTGTTCACCGCCGGCGCTCGCTTCAGGTCCACCCCGAAGTGGTGGTTGAGGTGCTCGCGCCGCTGATCGAGGAAGGTGATGATTCCCCGGTAGGACCGGGCGCCGCTCAGCAAGGCCAGGACCGTGAACATCAGCAGGTATGGCAGCGGATACCGCTTGCCTTGCGCCCGCCGCGGGTCGGGGACGTCGCCCAAGGCCGCCAGAAGATGGGAAAACGGAACCATGGCACCCTCCTCATCAAGGTGCCGCCATAGATTCAGACTTTTCCCGTGCCGGGTAGACTCGCTTTAAGACCGAAGACCGCCAGGAAGACTCGCGTTACGCCACCGCGCCTGTCAGATCAGCAGAACTGAACAGCCCTGGGTGTCGGGTCGATGGTCAGGCGGAACAGGGGGGCCGCAATCACCGCGCTGGTCACCAGAAGGACCGTGACGGTGGCGTGCGCATCGAACTGATCGGATTGGATGACGAGCGCCGGCCTTGGTTTGCCGAAATCACCCTGCATGGCGACGGTCACCAAGTCGCCACGCCTCACGCCGTCCACCCATCCACATCCTTCAGCGCTTCGTCCATGAAATTCCGCAGGACGTCGTCCGCCGCATCGGCTTCGGCGGCCAGCTTCGATTGCCGTCGGCATTCGTCGGCGAAGCCGGGCCGGCGGGTATCGGGAACCCAGATCTGAATCGGCCGCAACCCGGCGGCCCGCAATCCGTCCCTGTGCTGTCTGACGCGGCGGGAAATGCTTGAGCCCATGAGTGATCCTCCAGTTACATGTAACATAGCTCGCCGGTCACCCGAGGGCAACCGGCTCGCCCATCACACCACGTCGGCGAAGCCCTTCTGGGTTTTCAGGAACCACGACAGCCCCGCCCAGGCCACCGCCCAAGCGGCCAGGGAGTAGAGGCCGAGGGCCGTCCAGTCGGGGGCGTTTCCCCACACCACGACGGCGCGCAGTTGTTCGACCGGCACGGTCAGCGGGCTGAACTGGAGGAAATGGCGGAAGGCCTCGGGCACCGCCTCGGGCGGATAGAAGATCGGGCTCAGGAACATCATCGCCGAGACCAGCACGCCGACGATGTGGCCCAAGTCGCGGACATACATGCCGATCGAGGCGAACACCCAGGCGATGCCCATGGTCATCAAGGCCAGCGGCAGCAGGATCAGCGGCGCGAACAGGGTGGTGACGGGCGGCGGGCCGACCAGCACCCAGCGTCCGGCCACCAGGATGCCTAAGCCGATCACGGCGTTGAACAGGGCCGACAGCATCGGCACCCAGGGCAGGACATAGACCGGGAAGACGATCTTCTTCACATAGACGGCGTTCTCGCGGATCAGCGACGGCGCCCGCGTGGCGCTTTCCGAGAACATCCAGAAGCACACCAGCCCGGCGAACAGCACGACCGGGAAGTCCTTGGCGTCCGAGGCGCCGCTCCAGCGGGCGCGGAACACCACGCCGAACACGAAGCTGTAGACGGTCAGCATCATCAGCGGCACCGCCACCGCCCACAAGGCGCCCATCAGCGAACCGCGATAGCGCGCCGCCACCTCGCGCGCCGCCAGCCGCAGGATCAGCGGCCGGTGCCACAGGAAGGTGTTGAACGGCGCCAGCGGCAGCCAGCCGGGATGGCGGATCTTCATGAGGGGGCCTCGATGTCGCGCACGCTGGCCGCCTGCCCGCCGCAATCGACCAGACCGGCGACCATCAGGTCGGGCTCGGGCAGGATGCGGAACATCAGGGCGTCGACCAGACGGTGCAAAAAGATCATCTCGCCGGTCTCGGTCGAGACCACGCCGGCATTGGCGAAATAGGTGCCGGGCACCAGGATGGCGCGGAACGGGAAGCGCACCTCGACCTCGCGCCCCGCCTGGGCGTCGATGCCCTGGCCCAGAAGATGCGACACCCGGCCGGCCACCTCGATGCCGCTGATCGTGCGCAGCAGCATGCCGAACGTCACGCCGCTCGCGCAGCGATCGAAGCGCACCCGGTAGCAGTAATGGTACTCGCGGCCATGGACCAGATTGTTGACCCGCTCGTGGCGCGGCGTCTCGATGTGGACATCGCCGATCACCGCGCCGTTGGGCTGGTATTCGACCATGCTGGTCGAGACCATGTTGGGATCGAGGAAGGCGTCGTCCTCGTCGGCGTCGGAGGTTTCGACGGGAACCGCCGGGGCCTCGGCCTCGCCCGAGCGGTCGAGCGCGCGGACCCGCTCGCGCACCTCGTCGTGGGCGCCGGGCGGGGCGTAGACCAGGCGGTGATACTGCGCCACCACGGCGCGCGGACTGCCGGTCAGCAGCCGCTCGCCGTGATCGAGCAGGATGGCGCGGTCGCACAGCTCGACCACGGTGCGCGAATTGTGGGTGACGAACAAGATGGTGCGGCCCTTGGCCTTCAACTGGTTGATGCGGGCGAAGCATTTACGCTGGAACGCCTCGTCGCCGACCGACAGCGATTCGTCGACCACCAGGATGTCGGGGTCGGCGTGGATCGCCACCGCGAAGGCCAGTCGCGAATACATGCCGCTGGAATAGGTCTTCACCGGCTGGTCGAGGAACGGCCCGATATCGGCGAAGGCGACGATCATATCCATCCGCTCGGCGATCTGGCGGCCATCCAGGCCCAGCAGCGTGGCGTTCAGGATGACGTTCTCGCGGCCCGAGAATTCCGGGTTGAACCCGGCCCCCAGCCCCAGCAGGGCGGCCACCTGGCCGTCGACCTCGACGGTGCCGCCGCTGGGCGTGACGGTGCCCGAGATGATCTCCAGCAGGGTGGTCTTGCCCGAGCCGTTGCGGCCCAGGATGCCCACCGTCTCGCCCCGCGCGATGTCGAAGCTGATGCCGCGCAACGCCCAGAACTCGCGATACAGCTTCTTGAAGCCGCGCAAGAACATCTGCTTCAGCCGGTCCTCGGGTCGATCGTAGACCAGATAGGCCTTCGACAGGTCGCGGACGCGGATGGCCGGCTGGGACAAGCTAATTCCCCTGCCGTCCGTACTGGTCGTCCAGGCGCACGATGTCGTCCTCGCCGAGATAGCTGCCCGACTGGACCTCGATCAGCCGAAGCGGCACCCGGCCGGGATTCTCCAGGCGGTGCTGGACGCCCAGCGGAATGAAGGTCGACTGGTTCTCGTGCAGCAAAAGCTCCTCGTCGCCGCGCACGATGCGGGCGGTGCCTTCGACCACCACCCAATGCTCGGCGCGGTGATAGTGGTATTGCAGCGACAGCTTGGCGCCGGGATTGACGATGATCTGCTTGACCTGGAACCGCTCGCCGATCTCCAGGGTCTCATAGCTGCCCCACGGGCGATAGACGCGGGGATGGCTGTTGCCCTCGGAGCGCCCGTCGCGGGCCAGGCGGCCGACGATGTTCTTGACGTCCTCGGCGCGCTCGGTGGTCGAGACCAGCACGGCGTCGTCGGTGACCACCACCACCAGATCCTCGACGCCGATCGCCGCGACCAGCGGCCGGGTCGAGCGGATGTAGCAATTGCGCACGCCGTCGGCCAGCACGTCGCCTTCCAGCACGTTGCCGGACTCGTCCTTGTCGGCCACGCCCCACAGGGCCGACCACGAGCCGACGTCGCTCCAGCCGATGTCGGCCGGCACGACCACCGCCCGGTCGGTGTGCTCCATCACCGCGTAATCGACCGATTGGCCGCGGGCGCGGCCGAACGAGTCGCCGTCCAGGCGCAGGAAGTCGAGATCGCGGCACGCCCGCCCGACCGAGTCTCGGCAGGCGGCCAGCATGTCGGGATCGAGCCGGCCCAACTCGTCGAGCCAGGCCCGCGCGGTGAACACGAACATGCCGCTGTTCCAGTAATAGTCGCCCTCGGCGATATAGGCCTCGGCGGTCTCGCGGGCCGGCTTCTCGACGAAGCGGGCGACCTTCGAACAGCCGGGCGCCGCCGGGAACGCCTCGCCGGCGCGGATGTAGCCATAGCCGGTGGCGGGATGCTCGGGCGCGATGCCGAAGGTGGCCAGCGCGCCCCGGCCGGCGGCGGTCACGGCGGTGCCGACGGCGCGGCGGAAGCCGTCGGTGTCGCGGATGGCGTGGTCCGAGGGCAGCACCAGAAGAATCGCCTCGGGATCCTCGGCGGCGACCAGCAAGGCGGCGGCGGTGACGGCGGGCGCGGTGTTTCGCGCCACCGGCTCGAGCACGATCTGGGCGGGGCGCACGCCCGCCTCGGCGAGCTGCTGGGCGATCAGGAAGCGGTGCTCGGCGTTGCACACCAGCATCGGCGCGGCGAAGCCGGGGCCGTGAACGCGCAGCGCGGTCTCTTGCAACATGGTCCGCCGCCCAAGCAGCGGCAGCAGTTGCTTGGGATAGCTCGAGCGCGACACCGGCCAAAGCCGTGTGCCCGAGCCGCCGGACAGGATGATGGGAACGATGCTGGGCGCGGAACTCATCGTCAAATCCGAATCGTGGGGAGGACGCGGGACTGTGCCAAAATCCCCGCCGCACCGCAATGGCCGAGCCCAGTCCCATCGAGGATCATCGGGGCGGCCGCATTTCAAAGCGGCCGGTCGTTTTCGCGCCCGCGGCGCTTTCGGCCGCCGAGAAGGACCGCAGCCGGTTCTGGCTCGCCAGAGACTGACGCCGCCCGCCTGTTACCTTTCCCCCGCGGAACCAGACTTAATAGCTGGAAAACAAAGAATAAACGATGTTTCGAAAAAACGTGCGCACGAGCGTATGGGCGAACAATCGTCCGTGTTTATGCACCGCCGTACCAACGGCAATACGGGCCAACGCGCGCATGAGTGAACGGACGCGTTGCGCATCGTTCGAACGTTCACAGGGAAGGCCGTCCGCACTGCCGCACGGCGAAACGGCCGGACGAATGCACGACCGATTGACTATCCGTATGCGCGTTCATATGATCCCTCGGATGGATGGACACACGATTGGACGAGGGTCCGGGTGGCCATCCGCATGTCTCGCCGGTGGGACGTGCCGGCGTGCCGGCGAATCATCGAACGCACTTGAAGACCAAGGAGGGCGCCCGTGGCCACCATCTGTACCGCGACCACCAAGGGGGGGACCGGCAAGACGACCATCTTGGTCAATCTGGCCGCCGAGCTGAGGCGCAACGGCTATACGGTCGCGGTGGTCGACGCCGACCCGCAGCAGCATGCCGCCCGCTGGGTGTTGCATGGGCTTTCGCGGCCGCGCGATCTGGGAGCCGCGGTGGTCGAGGGGCGTCACGGGATCACGGTGGCCACCAACGCCACCGATCGCGACATCATGGATCGGATCATCGAGCTAGCCGGCCGCCATGACGCCGTGCTGGTCGATCTCCAGGGATCGGCGAATCAGGCGATGCTGATGGCGTTCGGGGTCGCCGATCTGGTCCTGATCCCCGTTCAGCCGTCGGAATACGATATCGACGGGGCGGTGACCACCCTGCGCTCGGTCAAGGCGGCGCGCGAGATGACGCGGCGCGACATCCTGGCCCGCGTGGTGCTGTCGCGCACCAGCCCCAGCTTCGCGACGCGCGCCGCGAAGGAGACCCGCCAGGCCTTCGATCGTGCCGGCGTGCCCCTGCTCGCCGTCGAGTTTCTGGACCGGGTGGCGTTCAAGGAGGCCACCTTCACCGGCTCGGCGCCGTCGCTCGATCAGCCGAACTCGCCCGCCGCCAAGAACGTGGCGGCGCTGGCCGCCGAGATCCTGGGGCTGCTCGCCGCCCAGGCCGACGCCTCCGCCGCTTGAAAGGACGATCGGGATGAACACCCCCAGACTCGGTGACGGCAGTTCGGTGACCATCGATCTCGACGAGGCGGCGCAGCCCGCCAGGCCGGACATCCGCACCTCGCGGGCGCGGCTCGATCAATTGCGCGACCGCTCGCGCGACGACGCCGATCGGCTGCGCGCCCTTGGCACCGGGCTGGTCACCACCCGCCCGGTGGCGGCCGGCGGCGGCCTGGATCAGGTCAAGGGCTACACCATCCCCATGCCGCGCCGGGTCAACCTGCAATTGGAGGAGGAGGCGCGCCGTCAAGGCGTGCCCAAGAAGGTGATCGTGCTGAAGGCCTTGAAGGCCGCCGGCTTCGACGTTCGCGACGAGGATCTCGAGGACCGCCGCGGCATCGTCATGAAGCAGGTCGCCGCCGAGCGGCGCACCCGCGCGAGCGGCGACGGGGAGCGCTGACCGTGCCCGCGCGGAAACCGGCGATCCCGGTTTCCCACCGCCCGGCCGGCGACCTCGACGACCTCGCCGAGACGGCCAGAACCTACGCCCGCGAGGCCAAGGCGCCCAACACGGTGCGCGCCTACGCCGCCGATTGGCGCCACTACACGCGCTGGTGCATGGCCCGCGGCGTGGTGCCGCTGCCACCCGATCCGCAGGCGATCGGCCTTTATCTGGCCGATTGCGCCGCCGCGCTGCCGCCCCAAGTCGGCACGGCGACCATCGAGCGGCGGCTGTCGGGCCTCGCTTGGAATTTCCGGCAAAGGGGCTTGGCGCTGGACCGCGCCGACCGCCACATCCGCGAGGTGCTGGCCGGCATCCGCCGCCGTCACGCGCGTCCGCCGGTCGGCAAGGAGGCGCTGCTGGCCGACGACCTGATGGCGATGCTGGATCTGCTGGGGCACGATTTGCGCGGCCTGCGCGACCGCGCCCTGCTGCTGGTCGGCTTCGCGGGCGGCCTGAGGCGTTCCGAGATCGTCGGCCTCGACATCGGCGAGGGCGACGGCACCGGCCGGATCGAGGCGCTGGACGAAGGTCTCGTCCTCCGCGTCAAGGGCAAGACCGGCTGGCGGGTGGTGGAGGTCGGCCGAGGCTCGGCGCCGCGTTCGTGCCCGGTGGAGGCGGTGCGCGCCTGGATCCACTTCGCCCGCATCACCGACGGCCCGCTGTTCCGCCGCCTGTCGCGGGACGGCGAGGTGGCGCTGGACCAGCGCCTGTCCGACCGCCA
>JADGAL010000017.1 GCA_015232025.1 Alphaproteobacteria bacterium | reverse complement strand
GGCGCCGTTCGCCGAGGGTGGCAAGATGGACCCGGCCAGTCAGGTCAAGCTGGCGATCATGCTGGACCAGGGCAAGGTGACCGACGCCAACCGCTCGGGCTGCTGGAGCACCTGCCATCACGATCTGAAAAGCATGCCCGACATGCCGGGCGCGCCGGTGACCAAGTACCTGCCGCAAAGCCGCACCGAGATCGCCATGGACTCCTCGGGCAAGCGCGGCGGCTGGGACAAGAAGAAAAGCCCGGCCGAGTTGGAGCAGATGTTGAAGGACGGCGTGTTCCTCGACCTGATCCGGTGGAAGAGCAACGGCGAAGTCGAGGATGGTTACGTGCTCGGCGAGCGCGTCACCACCGGCGGCCAGGGCGCCGAGGTCGCGGCCACCCAGGCCGATGGCACCTGGACGGTGGTGCTCAGCCGCAAGCTGGTCTCGGACAAGCCGGGCGACGTCAGCCTGACGCCGGGCAAGACCTACACCATCGGCTTCGCCATCCATGACGATCACTCGCTGGCGCGTTTCCACCACGTCTCGGTCGAGTATTCGTTGGGCCTCGACGCGGCCGACGCCGCCATCAACGTGGTCAAGCGGTGAAAGGGCCGGCGGCGATCCTTCTCCTCGCCATCGCCCTGGCGGCCGCCGCGCACCCCGCGGCGGCCGCCGAGCGTCGGGTCGAGATCACCGGCTACGAATTCCGACCCGGCCGCGTGGCCGTCAAGACCGGCGACAAGGTGCTGTTCCTCAACACCGAAAAACGCACCAGCCACGACGTGGTGTTCGAGGACGGCGTCCTCTCCGAACGCCTGATGCCCGGCGACGCCTTCAGCCGGGTCTTCGACAAGCCGGGCCTCTACCGCTTCCACTGCGCGCCGCACCCCCACATGGTCGGCGAGGTTTTGGTCGAGTAGGATCGCTCTTCACGACACCCGTTCCGCCGGGAAGCGGATCGACACCACCGTGCCTTCGCCGGGCCGGCTGGTCACCTGAAGGCCGCCGCCATGCAGGCGCATGAGGTCCAGCGCCAGGGGCAGGCCCAGCCCGGCGCCCTCGTAGCGGCGGGCCAGGCGGCCGTCGACTTGGCGGAAGCGGGTCAGGGCGCGTTCGATGCCTTGCTCGTCCATGCCGATGCCGGTGTCGGCGACGGTCAGGGTCAGGGCGCCGTCCGCGTCGACCGTGCCCGAAACCGCGACGCTGCCGCCCTGGGGCGTGAACTTGATGGCGTTGGCCAGGATGTTGACCAGAACCTGGATGACCCGCTGCTCGTCGGCGTCCAGGCGCGCCGCGGGCAGCGCGCCGATGGTCAGGGCGATGCCGGCCTGCTCGGCGCGCGGCGCCACCAGACGCACCGCGCGCTCGACCATTTCGGGGGCCGACAGGGCGCTTTCGTCAAGGCTCATCGCGCCGGAATCCAGCGCGGCGACGTCCAGGATGTCGTTGATCAGCGCCATCAACCCCTCGGCCGAGCGGCGCATGTCGCCCAGATACTCGCCGTAGCGCGGGCTGCCCAGCGGGCCGAAGGTCTCGGCCTCGATCAGGGTGGCGAAGCCGATGATGTGGTTCAGCGGGGTGCGCAGTTCGTGGCTGATGCCGGCCATCAACTCGGTCTTGGCGCGGGCCGCCAGCTCGGCCTGGAGGTGGGCCTGGGTGGCGCGGCGTTCGGCCTCGTGGCGCTCGGTGATGTCTTCCTGGACCGCGACGAAATGGGTGATCGCGCCGTCGGGGGCACGAATCGGCGAGATGGTGGTGGCCGCCCAGAACGGCGTTCCGTCCTTGCGCAGATCCTCGATCTCGCCGCGCCACGGGCCGCCGGCCCGCACCGCCGCCCACAGCGCCTCGTGGGTCTGGCGCGGCGTCGAGTGGGATTTCAGCATGCGCGGATTCTGGCCGATCGCCTCGTCGGCGGAATAGCCGGTGATCTCGGTGAAGCGCGGATTGACGTACTCGATGGTGCCCTCGCGGTCGGTGATGAACACCATGTTGGGGCTTTGCTCGATCGCCTGGCTCAGCTTGCGGACCTCGTCCTCGGCCATGCGGCGGCTGGAGCTTTCGACGGCGAGCAGGCGGTCGCGGTTGCGCTTCAACTCCATGTGGGTGCGGACGCGAGCCCGCAGGCGGGCCGGGCTGATCGGCTTGGACAGGAAATCGTTGCCGCCGATCGCCAGCGCGTTGGCCTCGTCGTCCAGGCGGTTCATGCCGGTCACGAAGATGATCGGAACGTCGCGGGTGCGCTCGTCCTGGCGCAGGCGGCGGCACAGTTCCAATCCGTCGATGCCGGGAAGCTGGATGTCGAGAATCGCCACGTCGGGCCGCTCGCGCAGGGCCGCCTCCAGACCATCGGTGCCGTTGCCGGCCTGCACCACCCGATATTCGCGCGCGAGCGCGTTGCTGAGCACCGCCAGATTGACCGGCTCGTCCTCGACCACCAGCACCGTGGGCCGCCGCTCGGTCGTCATTTCGCGGGAAACGCCTTGTCGATCACCGCCTGCTGGCGGGCCGCCACGCGCGGCGGGCAGTCGCCCGCGAAGTCCAGGCGGGCGCTTGACGGGATCTTGAATTCGGGCGCGTTGCGCAAGGCGGGATCGATGAACTCCTCCGAGCCCAGGATGGCGTTGCCATAGCCGGTGTGGTTGGTCTGCTGGGCGGCGATCTCGGGGCGCATCAGGAATCCCATGAAGGCGAGCGCCGCCTTGCGGTTGGGGGCGCCCTTGGGCACGGCGACGCCCGACAGCCAAGCCAGCACGCCCTCCTTGGGATAGGCGTAGCGCAGGCCGGGACGCTTCTGGCGGGCGCGCACCGCGTCGCCGTTCCACGCCATGTGAATCAGATGGCGTGGCGAGGCGATGCTGTCGACCAAATCGTCGGAATAGGTGCCGGTGGCCGCCTTGCGCATCCGATCCAGCGCGGCGGCGATGCGGCGCAGATGGTCGGGCTGGTCGGTGCAGCGCGGCAGGCCCAGATACAGCCCCGCCAGCCGGAAGGCCTCGGCGCTTTCCGCCATCACGCCCAGCTTGCCGCGCGCGGCGGGCGGCGGGTCGAACAGGGTGGCCAGCGACTGGTCGGCGCCGGGCAACGCCTCGATGTCGACGGTGAACGAGGTGGTGCCCCACAGATAGGGCAGCGAAACGGCGTTCGAGGGGTCGTGCGGGGCTTGCAGCCAGATCGACGAGAGATTGGCGAAGCCCGGAATCGCGGCGGCGTCGATCGCCTCGAGCATGCCGGCCTCGGCCATCCGCTTGATCATGTGGTCGTCGGGAACCACCAGATCGTATCGGCCGGGCTCGGCCCGCAGGCGTTCGAACGCCTCTTCGTTGGTGGCGAAGGTGGTGACCTCGACCTCGGTCCCGGTCTCGCGCTGGAACGATTCGATCACCTGGGGGGCCGTGTAGTCGGCCCAGTTCAGAATCCGCAGCCGCCCCTCGGCCGCCGCCGGCCCGCAAGCGGCGGCGAGCATCAGACCGGCGATCAAGACCCTGCGCGTCATGCCCGGCGCCTCGCGATTTGGGAAGTGGTCCGCCCAGTACCTCGCAACGCGTAACCAAAGTCAAGGATGGGCCTGATCCCCGAATGTGATGATCGGCAAATCGACAGGTGGGGGACAGGCTCGGATGCTCGAAAAAATCTCGATCGCCTCGGTGGCGATGGTGTTCGTCGTCCTGATGACGGTCACCGTCCGGCAACTCGGCGCGCCACCCAGGCAGCCCTCCGGGATGGACCGGCTTCGGGTGGCCGAACCGGCCAAGCCGCTGCCGGCCGGCGTGCTGCCGGTGGCCGGGCGGCCGACCATCGTCAATTTCTGGCTGACCGGCTGCGCGCCCTGCCTGCGCGACGCCACCTCGCTGAACGGACTGGCCGAGCGGCTGGCCGGGCAGGGGGTGGGCGTGTTGCTGATGTCCGAGGACGGCGATGGCGACCAGTCGATGCGCGGCGTGCTCGACGACAAGGGCCTGAACCGCCTGCTCACCGCCGCCGACGGCGGCAAGGAGACGGCCAAGGCGCTGGGCGTGGTCGGCCTGCCGACCACCATCCTGGTCGACGCCAAGGGCTTCGAGGTGGCGCGGATCGAGGGCGAGGCCGACTGGTCGGCCGCCGATCTCGAAGCGCGCGTCGCCGCCCTGCTGGGAGCGGCGCGATGATCGCCCGCCGCGAATCGGCGGCGGCGGCCTGGTGGCTGCTTGGCTGCTGCTTCATGGTGGCGGTGATGGTGGCGCTGGGCGGCCTGACCCGGCTGACCCATTCCGGCCTGTCGATGGCCGAGTGGCGGCCGTTGCACTTCCTGCCGCCCTTGTCCGAGGCCGAATGGCAAGACTGGTACGCCAAGTACCGCCTGACGCCCGAGTTCCTGAAGATCAACTCGGACATGACGATCGAGGGCTTCAAGGGGATCTTCTGGCTGGAATTCATCCATCGCCTGTGGGGCCGCGCGCTGGGGCTGGCGTTTTTGCTGCCGATGCTGTGGCTGGCCTTCACCGGACGCATCGAACGGCGCCGCGTGCCGCAACTCGGCCTGGTCTTCCTGCTGGGCGCCGCGCAGGGCGGAATGGGCTGGTGGATGGTGGCCAGCGGGCTGATCGACCATCCCGACGTCAGCCATTATCGGCTGACCGCCCATCTGGGTCTGGCCTTCCTGCTGCACGCCCTGATGTTCTGGCTGGCGCTTGACATCCTGGGGGCGCGGCGCCTGGCGGTGACCCCCGCCGTGGGCCGGCTGGCCGGCTTGGTGGTGGGGCTGGTCGCGGTGACCGCGCTGTTCGGCGGCTTGGTCGCCGGGCTGGACGCCGGGCTGATCTACAACACCTTCCCGCTGATGGACGGTCATCTGATTCCCGACGGGCTGACGCTGTCCGGGATTCTCGACGACATCAAGACCGTGCAGTTCACGCACCGCGTGCTCGCCTTGTCGACCACGGCGGCGGTGGTCGCCTTGTGGCTGAAGGGCCGGGACCAGCTGGGCGCCCGCGCCGACCTGCTGCTGGCCGCCGTGACGGCCCAGGTCGGGCTGGGCGTGGCGACGCTGGTCCTGGTGGTTCCGGTGGCGCTCGCCTCGGTTCACCAGGTGGTCGCGCTGGTGCTTTTGACCGCCGCGCTGTGGGTTCTGCATGGCGCGCGGGTGAACGCCAAATTTCACCAAAGTCACGGAAACGGATTTCGCGATGTTGTGTAATCGCGGGGGCTGGAGTGGCCAGCCCGTGGTGGCAACGCCAGGAGGGGAGTTTACGATGACGAAAATGGAGGCGGGCGTGCCCGTCGAAGGGCGGGAGGCCGATGAACGGATACCCGTCATGCAGCAAGTGCTGGACAACCCGTTTCTGCTTCTTTTCATAGGGGTCGTGGTTCCCACCGTCTCCTACACGCTCTGGGGGATCATGGAGGTCGCCCAGCTTCCCATCGCCAAGTAAAGGGGGACCACGATGTCCATTTCTCCTCCGAGCGAAAAGATCTGGTGGCGGGAGCCCATCGAGAAGGCCGAGGTCGTCTGGGTCGCGCTGGCCCTGGTCTGGTGCCTGATCATGTTCGCCATGATGCCGCTTTGGCATCTCAAGGGTTCGCAGAACATGTCCAACGAGGCGTATCGGATTTCTCCCGAGGCCTTCCAGGAAAAAGTCGAGGCGATGGTGACCAAGTACAAGGTGGGCACCACCGGCAAGGCCGACACGCCGGTCGTGCATCCGCCGCCGGGCAGCGACGTCTATCTGATGGCGCGGCTGTGGGACTGGTACCCGGTGCTGGAACTCGAGAAGGACAAGAGCTATCGCGTCCACATCTCGTCGCTCGACTGGCAGCACGGCTTCTCGCTGCAGCCCGCCAACATCAACCTGCAGGTCCATCCGGGCATCGACATGGTGGTCACGCTGACGCCCACCACCACCGGCGAGTTCGGCATCGTCTGCAATGAATTCTGTGGCATTGGCCACCACTCCATGCTCGGCAAGCTCCGAGTCGTGGGCAAGTGACGGAAGGGGGAAAGCCATGGCTGCTGCTGCTGAATTCCGCACCTGTCCGCTGACGGGACTCAAACTTCACCGAGGCGCCGAGGCGCTGATCAAGGCCAACGCCGTCACCTCCATCGTGGTGCTGGCGATCGGCGGCCTGTTCGGCCTGCTCGTCGCCCTGACCCGCTGGCCGGCGGTCAAGCTTCTTCCGGCCGACATGTTCTATCTGGCGCTGACCGCGCACGGCATCGACATCCTGATCGTCTGGTGCATCTTCTTCGAAGTGGCGCTGATGTACTTCGCCTCTTCGACGCTATTGGGAAGCAGACTGGCCACGCCGAAGCTAGGCTGGGTCGGCTACGGCCTGATGGTGCTGGGCGCCGCCGTCACCAACTGGAAGGTCCTCGAGGGCAATTCCAGCGTGATGATGACCTCCTACGTGCCGATGCAGGCCGACCCGCTGTTCTATCTGGGTCTGATCCTGTTCGCCGTGGGCGCGCTGATCGCCTGCTTCATCTTCCTAGGCACCCTGGTGATCGCCAAGGAGGAGAAGACCTATCAGGGCTCGATCCCGCTGGTGACCTTCGGCGCCCTGGTGGCCTGCATCATCGCGGTCTACACCATCGCCTCGGGCGCCATCATCCTGATCCCCACCTTCCTGTGGTCGATCGGGCTGATCAGCCACATCGATCCCTTGATGTACAAGGTGATCTGGTGGGGCATGGGCCACTCGTCGCAGCAGATCAACGTCGCCGCCCACATCGCGGTGTGGTACGCGATCGCCGCGATCGTGTTCGGCGCCAAGCCGCTGTCTGAAAAGGTCAGCCGCACGGCGTTCCTGCTGTACGTGTTCTTCCTGCAGATCGCCTCGGCCCACCACCTTCTGGTCGAGCCGGGCCTGTCGTCCAGCTACAAGATCTTCAACACCAGCTATGGCATGTATCTCGCCGTGCTGGGCTCGATGATCCACGGCCTGACGGTTCCGGGCTGCATCGAGGCGGCCCAGCGGGCCAAGGGCTTCAACAACGGCCTGTTCGAGTGGCTGCGCAAGGCGCCTTGGGGCAACCCGGTGTTCTCGGGCATGTTCCTCTCGCTGGTGCTGTTCGGCTTCCTAGGCGGCATCTCGGGCGTCACGATGGGCGTGGAACAGATCAACATCATGATCCACAACACCATCTACGTGCCCGGCCACTTCCACGGCACCGTGGCGGTCGGCACGACGCTGGCCTTCATGGCGATCACCTACTTCCTGGTTCCGGTGCTGTTCGGGCGCGAGTTGATCATGCCCGGCCTGGCCAAGATCCAGCCCTATCTGTTCGGCTTGGGGATGGGCGGCGCGTCGCTGTTCATGATGGGCGCGGGCACCCTGGGCGTCTCGCGGCGTCACTGGGATCTGGCCTTCTCGGATGCTCCGCACGCCTTCGAGTATCCGGCGGCGGCCTATCTGCTGCTCGGCCTGAACGGCATCTCGGCGATCGTCGCGACGATCGGCGGCATCGCCTTCGTGGTCGTGATCGTCGGCTCCGTGCTGTTCGGCAAGCCCGTCGTGGCGCCCAAGGTGGCTCCCCCGGCGGCTCCGGCCATCACGCAGCATGGCAATGCGGCGGCGATGTCGGTTCCCGGCACGTTCACGCTGGCGATGATCTTCCTCGTCTGCTTCGTGCTGTACTACTTCGTCAACTGGAAGTACCTGGCCTCGACCTGGGGCATGAGCTGAGCCAACGGGGCGGGGGGACAAGCCCCCCGCCTCTTTTCTTCGAGGGGAAGTCGGGAATGCTCAGGACCTTGGGTTCCGTTTTCAAACTGCGAATCGGCGTGTTCGTCGCCATCTCGGCCGTGGCCGGGGCGTTGGCGCGGCCCGGTTCGGCCCCGTCGCCGGGCGTGATCGCCGCCGTGGCCTTCGCCACGCTGCTGTCCGCCGCCAGCGCCGGCGCGTTCAATCACTATTACGAGCGTGTCACCGATCGCAACATGGCGCGCACCGCCAATCGGCCCTTCGCCACCGGCGCCTTCACGGCCGGCCCGGCGTGGTTGGCCGTGATGGCCGCGCTGTTGCTCGGCTCGGTGCTGCTCGCCGCGTGGTCGGCCAATCTTCTGGCCGCCGCCTTCGTCTTCTTGGGCGCCTTCGTCTATGGCTGCGTCTACACGGTCTGGCTGAAGCGCCGCACCGTCTGGAACATCGTGATCGGCGGGTTGTCCGGCAGTTTCGCCGTGCTGGCCGGCGCCGCCATCGAGCCCGGCCTGTCGGCCGAGGCGCTGATCCTGGCGGTGGTGCTGTTCTTGTGGACGCCACCCCATTTCTGGAGCCTGGCCGCCGCCTTGCGCGACGACTACAAGGCGGCCGGGGTGCCGATGCTGCCGGTGGTGATGGACGATCGCCGCACCGGGCAAATCATCCTCGCCAACACCGTGGCGCTGGTCGCGGTGTCGCTGCTGCCGCCTTTGTTCGGGGCGGGCATGCTGTATCTGGCCGCCGCCGCGATTGGCGGGGCGTGGTTCATCGCCCGCAGCGTGGCCTTCGCCCGCGCCCCGTCGCGCGCCACGGCGATGTCGAACTTCTTCGCGTCGCTGGTCCAACTCAGCCTGCTGCTGGCCGCCGTGTTGATCGAGGCGATGCTCGCATGATCCCTTCGCTCGCCGCGGCGGCCCTTGGCCTGGCGCTGTTGGCGGCCCCCGCCGGGGCCACCACCGACATAGCCGCCAGCGCCGATCAGGCCCTGGCGACGAGTCGGGCGGCCGAGGGCAATACGATCGGCGACCACGCCCTGATCGATCATCGGGGCCGGCCGCTGCGACTGTCCCAGTTCCGCGGCCGGCCGCTGGTGATCAGCATGATCTACACCAGTTGCCATTACACCTGCCCGACCATGACCCACACCCTGTCGAACGCCATCGAGGCGGCGCGCAAGGCCCTGGGTTCCGACAGCTTCGCGGTGCTGTCGGTGGGGTTCGACAGCCGGGTCGACACGCCGCCCATGCTCAGCGCCTTCGCCCGCCAGCAGGGCATCGACACCGATTCCTGGCCCTTCGCCTCGGGACCCCGCGAGACCATCGACCGGCTGGCCAAGGAGATCGGCTTCACCTTCTTCGTGGCGCCGCGCGGCTTCGACCACATCGCCCAGACCACCATCCTCGACGCCCAGGGCCGCGTCTACCGGCAGGTTTACGGCGAGATGTTCGACACCCCGCTGGTCGTCGAGCCGCTGAAGGACCTGATCCTCGGCCGCGCCGCCTCGTTGACCAGCGTCGACGGGATCGTCAACCGCGTGAAATTTTTTTGCACGGTCTACGATCCCAACACCGGCGGCTACCGCTTCGACTACTCGATTTTCATCGAGTTTTTTATGGGCTTGACCAGCGTCATTCTAGTCGCGATTTTTCTAATTCAATCTCTGCGGCGTAGACGCTCGACGTGAGCGCAGCAGCGGAGTAAAGCTTTGGCCGGCAGTGTCAAATTGCTGATTCGGAACACTTTTTTCCGGGTCGAGAGCCTCGGCGACCGCCTATGCGGCCCCGAACTGAATCCCTTCCACCAACTGGGCGCGCTCGGCTGGTTCTTCAGTTGGATCGTGCTGGGGACGGGGCTTTACCTGTTCATCCCGTTCGAGACCAGCGTGGGCGGCGCCTGGGCCTCGGTCGAGTACATCACCGTGCATCAATGGTGGCTGGGCGGCATCGTGCGCAGCCTGCACCGTTACGGCTCGGACTGCATGGTCGCGGTGATGGTCATCCATCTGCTGCGCGAATTCGCCATGGACCGCTATCACGGCGCCCGCTGGTTCGCCTGGATCACCGGCGTGCCGCTGATCTGGCTGATCCTGGCCTCGGGCGTCACCGGCTATTGGCTGGTGTGGGACGAACTGGCCCAGTATCTGGGGGTCGGCACCGCCGAGTGGCTGGACTGGCTGGGCATTTTCGGCCAGTCGATCGCCCGCAACTTCCTGACGCGCGGCAGTCTGACCGACCGCTTCTTCACGCTCTTGATCTTCATTCACATCGCGGTGCCGCTGTTTTTGCTGTTCGGGATGTGGATTCACATCCTGCGCGTCAATCATCCGGCGATGACGCCGCCCCGCAAGATGCGGCTGTGGACCACCGCGATGCTTCTCGGGCTGTCGCTGGTCTTCCCGGCCAAAAGCCATCCGCCGGCCGATCTGGGGCGGGCCAGCGACGTTCTGAATCCCGACTGGTTCTACATGGCCCTGTATCCGGCCTTCGACACCTGGGGACCGGCGGTCGCCTGGGCGCTGGCGCTTGGCCTGACGGCGGTGATCGCCATCGTGCCGTGGGTCGGCCGGCGTCGGCGGGCGGCGGCGGCGGTGGTCCAACTGTCCGAATGCAGCGGCTGCGGCCATTGCGCCGCCGACTGTCCGTTCGGCGCGGTGGTGATGCGGCCGCGCATGGACGGCTTGGCGCACGAGAAGCAGGCGGTGATGCAGCCCGATCTGTGCACCGGCTGCGGCATCTGCGTCGGCTCGTGCCCGTCCTCGACGCCGTTCCGCAAGTCCAAGCCCCTGATCAGCGGCATCGAACTCGAATCGCTGCCGGTCGAGGCTCTGCGCGACCGGGTGCTGGCGGCGGCGGCGCCGCTGACCGGGCCGGCCCGCCTGCTGGTGTTGGGCTGCGATCACGGCGTCGACCTGAAGCGCTTCGAGACTCCGTCGGTGGCGGCGCTGTCGCTGCCCTGCACCGGCATGTTGCCGCCCTCGTTCCTCGACTTCATCCTGTCGCGCACGGGGGCCACCGGCGTGGTGGTGACCGGCTGCCGGGGCGGCGAGTGCCATCACCGGCTGGGTCCGCAATGGACCGACGCCCGCATCGCCGCGGCGCGCGAGCCCCATCTGCCCAAGCGCACCGATCGCGACCGGCTGCGCGTGGTGTGGGCGGCCCCCACCGATCCCGACCCGATCGCCGCCGCCATCGCCCAGCTTTCGGAGGTGAAGTCATGAAGACCCTGGTCACCTCGATCCTCGCCTATGCCGCCTTCGCGGCGGGAATCGGCTATTTCTCGGTGGCCCCGCCCTATCAGCGGCTGGCTCCCGGCCAGGCGGTGCTGAAATTCGCCCTGACCCACGCCGGGGCGCGCGTCGAGCCCTGCCACGAACGCACCGCCGAGGAACTGGCCAAGCTGCCGCCCAACATGCGGTCCAAGCAAAGCTGCTCGCGCGAGCGCCATCCGGTCTGGGTCGAACTGGAACTGGACGGCCGCACCGTGATCTCGGCCAGCGCCCCGCCGGCCGGCCTGTCGCGCGACGGCGCGTCGCGGCACTATGTCCGCCTGAACCTGCCGGCCGGGCCGCACGCCTTGACCGTCCGCATGCGCGACAGCGGCCGGACCGAGGGCTACGACCACCAACTCGCGGCCGAGGTCACCCTCGAGCCGCGTCAAATCCTGGCCATCGATTTCGACGACCAGACCAAGAGCCTGACGTTGAGATAGGCGGAGACGGCGAAGGTCAACGGTGGTTGATCTTTGTCCACGACGAAACATGGCCAAAAGGCCCGGTCGCGGGCGGGTTATCCGTCGTCAATGCCGCGGGTGCGAGGCGGGTGCGACCATCGCCGCATGATCGCCGAGGCACTGGAAGCCAGCCCTCTGTTCGCCCTGCTCCCCGCGACCGACGCGGTCGCGTTCGCCCGACCGCTGCACGCCCCGCCCCAGGCGGTGCTGCTGCGGCGGGGCGAAATCCCGGCCTCGGTGCTGCTGATCCGCCATGGCGCGGTCGATCTGGTGGCGGCGAGCCCCATGGGCCGGCTTGGCCCCGGCGAGGTGGTCGGCCTGGACGCCCTGTTCTCGGCCGAGCCCTTGGCCTTCGACGCCGTCGCGGCGACCGCGTTCGAGGGCGTGGCGCTGGATGGCGCGGGATTGCTCGCCTTCCTTGACGCCCGCGCGGACATTCTGCACGCCATGATCGGCATCTTGTCCGAGCAGCTTCGCGACCAGATCCGCCAGATCGCCGATCTCAAGCTGCATTCCTGCGCCGAGCGGCTGGCGGGCTTTCTGGCCACGCTGACGCCGGCCCAGCGCGACGCCGTGGTCACGCTGCCTTGCGACAAGCAGCGCCTGGCCCGGCGCCTGGGCATGGAGCCGGCGACCCTGTCGCGCGCCTTCGCCCGGCTGCGCGCCCTGGGAGTCCATGCCGGGCGCGGCGCGCGGGTGGTGATCGAAGACGTCGCGGCGCTGCGCCGCCTGACCGGGGGAAGCGATTCATGAGATGGCCCTGTCCCTCGCCCGGCGCCTGCCGCCCCGAGGGCGAGCAATCGCTGGCCGCCCTGCTGGGCCGGTTGCCGCTGTTCCGCGGGCTGTCGGCCGAGGCGATCGGCGCGATCGCCGCGCTGTCCGCCATCATCGAGGTGCCGCGCCATACCCTGCTGTTCGGAGAGGGCGCCCCGGCCACCGCGCTGCACGTCGTCCTGTCGGGCCAGATCAAGGTGTTCTCGCTGACCTCGGACGGGCGCGAGAGCATCGTCGAGGTGTTCTCTCCCCCCTCGTTCTTCGGCGTGGCGGCGGTGCTGGGCGACGGCCGCTTCCCCGTCCATGCCGAGGCGCTGTACGACGCCACCGTGATCCGGGTGCCGCGCGAGGCGATGCTCGACGCCCTGAGCAGCCAGCCGCTCGCCGCGTTGCGCACGGTCGGCGCGCTGGCCCGCTGCCGCATCGCCCTGGCCGCCCAGATCCACCAACTCGAAACCCTAAGCCCGCTGCAACGGGTCGCCGAGTTCATCCTGGCGCTGCCCGGCGCCGACGCCGGGACGGTCACCGTGCGCCTGCCCTTCAACAAGGAGACCCTGGCCGGGCGCCTGGGCATCCGCCGCGAAAGCCTGTCGCGCGTGCTGGCCCGGTTGAAGCCGCTGGGCGTCGCGGTCAAGGGCTACGACGTGTCGATCCTGGACGTCGCCGCCCTGCGCCGGGCGGTGCGGCCGGGCTGCGGGAGGGTCTGCGCCGCCGCGACTTGACCAGGATCAAGGGCTCGCCACCGCATCCCCCCTACCATCCCTACAGGTTTGGGAGGTGTCGATGCACGTCGACGTGGAAGCCCTGTCCGATTCGGCCGTCGTCGCCGCGGCGCTCAGGCAATTGCGACCGCTGGGCCGGGCTCGCGCGGTGGGGCGCGACGAGGTCATGGTGCGGGCCGGCGAGCCGGTCACCGAGGTTTTTCTGGTCCAGTCCGGCCGTTTCATCGGCTTCGCGCCCCTTGACAGTGGAGTCGAGGTGCCGGTCGACGAGGTCATGCACGGCTGCCTGCTGGGCCTTCCGGGACTGTTCACCGACGGCCTCCACCCCTTCACGGTGCGCGCCGTGGCGGCCGGAGAAGTCGCGGCGATCGACGGCGGACTGCTTCGCGAACGCGCCGAGAAGGACGCCGAGCTGGCGCTGCTGCTGGTCGCCCTGCTGTCGGTTCGCCTGCGCGAATGCATCGGCGCGGCCGGCGAGATGAAGCTGCGCACCGTGCGCCAGCGCACCGCCGCCTATCTGCTGCGCTTGGCGCCGCGCGGCCGGTCGGGTCCGGTCGAGGTGCGCCTGCCGATGCCCAAAAAGCTGCTGGCCGCCCATTTGGGGATGACCCAACAAAGCTTCTCGCGCGTGCTGCGCACCCTGCGCGCCGCCGGGGTCACCGTGCGGGGCCGCTTGGCGACCATCGCCGACCCGCCCGGCCTGTCGGCCCTGGCCACCGCCGAGGACGCGGAATGAAAAGCGCCCGCCTCGGCCCCCTGTTGGACGTGCTGCTCGATCAGGCGCCGGTGCAGGACGTGCCGGCCGGAGCGATGCTGTTCAGCCAGGGCGATCCCGCCGACCGCTTCTTCCTGGTGGTGTCGGGCAAGGTCCGCCTGTACGTCGCCGAACCGAGCGGCGGCGAAACCCTGCTGCACGTCTTCTCGGACGGCGAGTTCTTCGGGCTGCCGGCGATGGTCGGGTTGAAGCGCTATCCCGTCAATGGCGAGGCGCTGACCATGTGCCGGCTGGTGGTCGCCTCGCGCGCCGCCGTGCTGGCCCGTCTGGCCGCCGAGCCGGGGCGCGTCACCGCCATGCTGGGCGCCCTCAGCGCCCGCTATCTGGGGATGGCCCGCGACCTCGCCGAGTTGAAGGTGCTGTCGCCCACCCAGCGCATCTGCTGCTATCTGCTGCGCGCCGCCGACCGGGCCGGCGCATCCTTGGCCGAGGGCGAGGTCCGCTTCCGCCTGGACGTCCAGCACAATCTGATCGCCGCCTCGGTCGGCCTGGCCCCCGAGAACCTGTCGCGCGCCTTCCGCCGCCTGACCACCCTGGGCATCCATGTCCATCGTTCGGAAGTGCTGCTCGAAGACGTCCGGCGCCTGCGCGACCACATCGCCAGCGCGGGGGACTGACCGGCGCTTCGCCGTCATGCCCGTGCTTGACACGGGCATCCCGCGCGGATGGCCGGATCAAGTCCGGCCAGGGCGAGCGCCTCAGCCGCCGCGCCGCTGGCGGGCGACGCGCTCGTTGTATTCGCGGGTCATGCGTTCGAGTTCTTCCTCCTCGGTCGCGATGGCGATGTCGTAGACGCGCGCCGCCAGTTCCAGGCGGGTGGCGTTCTTGGCGGCGGCCTGCAAGGTTTCGGTCGCCTGGTCGCGCAGCGCCTGGAAGCGGCTTTTGAAGATGGCCAGCATGCCCAGCGCGCTGTCCTTTTCGCTGCTGGTCGACTGCAACGCCTCCTCAAGCGCCCAGATCTGCTCGGTCAGCGCCACCAGTTGGGCGGTTTCGAGCTTTTGGGCCTCCATCAGGTCGGAATAGGCCTGCGACAGGCTGGCGTTGTCCGCCGCCAGTTCTTCGATGCGCGCCTCGGCCAGACGCAGCAGGTCCTTCATTTCGGTGGCTTCGACCATTCCCGGACTCCCCTGATCCACGGCGGGTATAGCATCAAGTCGGTGTGTGCAGGAACCACCATCGGCTTCCGGCGCGCTCCGTGGTATGATGCCACCAATCACGTTTGCCAAGGAGACGTCGCATGAAATCCGTGTTCGCCGCCGTGGCGTTCACCATCCTCGCCGGCAGCTCGACCATCGCCCAGGCGGGGAACAATGAAACGATCGGGACCATCCTGGGCGGCGCCGCCGGAGCGGTGGCCGGCTCCCAGTTCGGCCAAGGTCAGGGAAATCTCGCCGCGACGGCGGCCGGCACGCTGCTCGGCGCGTTCGTCGGCGGCGAGATGGGCAACAGCATGGACAAGACCGACCGCCTTCACGCCCAGCGGGCCACGCTGTCGGCCCTCAACGGCAATGGCGGCGGCCATGTCGCCTGGAACAATCCGCGGTCGGGCCGCTCGGGGCGCGTCGTGCCGATCAAGACCTACGAGCGCAGGGGTGTCCGCTGCCGCGACTTCGAGCAGATCGTCGAATACCGGGGCCGGCCGTTCCACAGCTTCGGCACCGCCTGCCGCACGGCGAATGGCAACTGGAAGGTCGTCGACCTGCGGTAGCCGATCGCCCAGCCCCCGGATTCCGCACCTCCGGGGGCACTTTTTTGGAATTATTCAAAAGTGTTGACTTCCCGTAAAACCAGACTAAATTAGTCTGGTATACCGAGGGAGCCAATCATGAACGAGATCGTCACCTACCAAGTGCTTGCCAATCGCGAACTGCGGGTGACGCTGCGCGATGGCGCCGAGCGCAAGGCCACCGACGCGGAGTGGATCGCCATCTGGAGCAGGGACCCCACCCTGACCCTCCGCCTCGCCAAGACCATGCATTGACGGGCGGCGCTAACCCAGGGAGCGCCGCCGCTGGAAGGTCTCAAGCATCTTCCAGCGCACGCCGGGGATGTCTTCGAACGCCGCCGGCGTGATGGCGTAAAGGTCGGTTTCGGCGGCCACCCGCAGGTGGTGGCCGTAGGTGGTCCAGAACACCGCCCCGTCCTCGCCGAAGAAGTCGCCCGGTCCCATGGTCTCGATCACCGCGCCATCGTGCAGGCGCTCGACCGTTCCGTTGCGCAGGAAGCACAGGCTGTCGCCCAATTCGTCGCCGATCATGTCGCCCGCGTGCAGGGTGATCCGGCGCATCGCCAAGGCGATCCGGTTCAGCGTCGTGGTGGTGGTGATCTCGCCGCACAGGCGGGTTCCTTGCAGGAATTCCCGGTATTCCAGCACCTGCGAGATGCCCGCGAACAGGTCGTTGCGCACCACGAATTCCAGATAGATGTCGCTGGGGAAGACCAGCGCCTCGACGAAGCTGGCGGTGCGGCAGGTCTCCATGGCGGGCAGGCCGTGCAGCCCGGTCAACTCGCCCAGCAAGGCGCCCGACGAGACCAGATTGCGCACTCCGAACTGGGTGCTGATCACCTCGACGCTGCCGGTCAGCAGCAGATAGATCGAGTCGCTGACCTGGCCCTCGCGGATCAGGATGGTCTCGGGATTGAACGAGACCAGCGGCGCGTTCATCAGGATGCGCAATTGGTGCCCCGGCAGGCCGGGGAAATACTCGTTCAGCATTTCGAAGGCGTAGCGCCAGGCGTAGTTCTGGCTGGCCGGGATCAGCACGTCGACCGCCCCGAAGGTGGCGCCCGAGCCGACCGCCTTTTCGGCGTGGGTCAACGGCCGGTCGTTGTGGGCGAGGATCAGCCGGCCCGAGCGGTCGCCGACGAAATCGCTGTAGCAGCCATGGACCAGCCCGCCGCCGATGTCGATCTTCTTGACGTCGACCGGCGTCAGGTAATCGGCCGCCACCCGTTCGAGCCGCCGCGCCGAGATGCCGGGCTGGGTGGGGTCGTCGGTCCGCATGCCCCTCAGAATCGACAGCGAGGCGAGATCGGCGAAATGGGCGTAGGTGCGGAAACCGCCCGACCACAGGGCGCGGAACACGAACAAATTGGTCTCGACCGGGTGGGGCGAGAACAGCGGCTTGACCTCCAGCCCCTCGACGTCGTTCCACTCGCCCAGCGCCAGATCGCGGTAGTCGAGATACTCGTTCAGCCGGTCCTCGTGGATGCGCACCAAGGCCGACAGCTTCTTGACCACCGACAGCCGCACCATCGGCGTGGCGTAGAATTTGACCCGCCGGTCCGAGCGCAGGATGGTGGCCAGGCCGCAGAAATGGTCGTCGTGGCAATGGGTCTGGAACACGCCTTCGATCTCGGCCAGGCCGATGCCCAGCGCGGTCAGCGTCGATTGGATGTTGGGACCGGCGTCGACCAGATAGATGCGGCCCTGCCACGTCAGCACGGCGCCCATCGCCGGCCGCTCGGTGTCCCAGCCGTCGCCGTCGCCGGAATGGATCACCGAGAAGTAGTCGCGGCGAATCGCATGGGCGTTGCGCGGATAGGGCGCCTCGTAGGACTGGTCGGGGCCGAGCGACAGATCGACCTCGGCCGTCTCGCCCGCATAGGCGAACTCGAAGCGGTTCAGCGCCAGACGGCGAACCGTCACGCCGTCGCGAATCTCGGTCGGCTCGAATCCGTCAAGCGCCACCGTGCCGACCAATTCCTCGGGCGGGCGGATGCGGCCGAAGGCGAATTTCAGCTTGATCCGCATGAACTCGGCGGCAAGCTCGGGCTCGACGCCCACCGAGATCAGCTCGTCTTCCGACACCAGGCCGTAATTGCCGCGATGGATGTAGTCAAGCTGGGCGGACAACTGGTCGGACCGTCCGATCAGCACCGGGCGGATGCCGCGGTTGCCGGGATGGCCGGGCAGGATCATGCCCTGGCGATACAGCATCTGCAGGACCGGAAATTCGGTCAGATTGCAGAAGGCGCCGTTCTGGATCAGCACGTCCGACAACAGGACCATGTTCGGCCCCGACTCGAAGGACACGCCGTTCCGCTCGTGCGGCACGATCAGGCCCCGCTTCATCAGGTGCTTCACGCTGTCGGCCGGCGCTCCGCATTGCACGAAGACGCCCGCCTCGGGAGCTTCGACCCAGAACAGCCCGGTCGCCACGGCGACCTTGCGCAGTTTGTGCATGTGCGCACCATACCCCCACGCGGCGTCGATGGGAACGCCGGACGTTCAAATTACAGCCTTCACCCGATACAAAAGGCGTCCGCGGCAAGGCATCTTGCGGTTCGGATCAACCGACGGGTGGACGTTCCATGGCCAAGCACGACTGGAGAATCCAGACGCCGGCCACCATCGACGACATCGAGCATTGGCACGACGAGATCGAGGGGCGGCTTGCCGACTTGCGCGCCGTATTCCCGAACGGCCGGCCGCGTTTCGCGTTGGCCGCCGAGGTGGCGCATCTTCTGACCGTATTCGAGACGCATGCCGCCGCCGAGGAACGGATGATCGATCTGCTGCCCGGCGAACGGGGCCACGCGGAACGCCACCGGCTATTGCACCGGCTGTTCCGCGAGGCGCTCGAACGCGTGCTGCTCGCCCTCCAACTCGACGAGCTGGAGGGCTTGGGCGAGGTCGCCGATTACGTCCTGGCGCCGGCCTCGCTGACCCGGCTGCTGGAATGCGACCGCGAGCTGTTCCTGTTGTTGGAACGCGACGGGCTGCTCGACGGCCTGTCGCTGCGGCGAACCGAGCCCCGGCCGGCCGCCTGATTGGCGGCGTGCCGACCGGCCACGCCATGGGCGTGCCAGGCGTGGTCGTGATCGACCGGCACCGCGCGGCGGATCGTCTTCTCGATGGCCTGCAGATAGGGCACTTCGTCATGGTCGCAGAACGACAGCGCCTGGCCGGCGGCCCCGGCGCGCGCCGTGCGGCCGATCCGGTGGACATAGGCCTCGGGCTCGACCGGCAGGTCGAAATTGATGACGTGGGTGATGCCGTCGACATCGATGCCGCGCGCCGCGATGTCGGTCGCCACCAGGGTGCGCAACACGCCGCTGCGGAAGTCGCCCAGCGCCCGCTGGCGGGCGTTCTGGCTTTTGTTGCCGTGGATCGCGTCGGCCGGCACGCCCATCTTGCACAACTGCTCGGCGACCCGGTTGGCGCCGTGCTTGGTGCGCGTGAAGACGATGGCGCGACCGACGCCCTCGGCCTTCAGCAGATTGGCCAGCAGGTGGCGCTTGTCGTCACGGGTGACGAACATCACGCGCTGCTCGATGCGCTCGACCGTGGTGGCGGGCGGCGTCACCTCGACGCGGACCGGATCGCTCATCAGCGAATTGGCCAGCGCGGTGACCTCCTGCGGCATGGTCGCCGAGAACAGCATGGTCTGCCGCTTGGCCGGCACCGCCGCGACGATTTTGCGGACGTCGCGCACGAAGCCCATGTCGAGCATGCGGTCGGCCTCGTCCAGGATGAACACCGAGACGTCGGACAGGCGCAAATGGCCCTGCTGCATCAGATCGAGCAGGCGGCCGGGGGTGGCGACCAGCACGTCGACGCCGCGCGCCAGCAGGGTGACCTGCGGGCCTTGCCCAACGCCGCCGAAGATCACGGCGTGGCGCAGGTTCAGTTGGCGGCCATAGGTCTGGAAGCACTCGGCGATCTGCAAGGCCAGCTCGCGGGTCGGCGTCAGGATCAGGGCGCGCGGCGACCGCGGCATGGCCCGGCGGTTCTCTTGCGACAGGCGCTGCAGCACGGGAAGGGCGAAGGCGGCGGTCTTGCCGGTGCCCGTCTGGGCGATGCCGAGCAGGTCGCGCCCCAGCAGCAGGGCCGGAATGGCGCCCGCCTGAATCGGCGTCGGGGTGACGTAGCCTTCGGCGTCGACGGCGCGGCAAAGGTCAGCCGCCAAACCGAGGTCGGTGAAACTTGTCATGTGGGATCTGTCTTTCGTGTGAAACGTGGTCTGCCGCCCGCTGGGGCACGCGACCATCGGGATGGGCTGACATGGCCGGGGACAGGGTACCATGGCGGCACCTGCGCGCTATCCCCGGCAACTCTCAAGGAGTCCAGCCGTGGCCCACATGTAGACCCTGGGGCGTCCCCTGTCAACCGGATTGGCTCGGGTGGCCAATCAGGGGACGAAGATACCGGCAACCTCCCACGGCGTCATGCCCGGACTTGATCGGTCAAGCCCGGCCATGACGGAAAAGGGAAGATATGGGGGTTCCCGCTTTCGCGGGAACGACGATGAAACTGGCGTCAGCCGGCGCGGATGCGGGCGATGAAGCCGTCGACCTCGGAGCGCAGGATTTCCGACTGCCGCGACAATTCGCCGGCCGCCGTGAGCACCTGATTGGCCACCGCGCCGGCCTCGCCGGCCGCCTGGGTGACGCCGCCGATATTCGACGAGACCTCCTTGGTGCCAAGCGCCGCCTGCTCGACGTTGCGGGCGATCTCTTGGGTCGCGGCGCCCTGCTCCTCGACCGCCGAGGCGATGGCCGACGAGATTTCGCTGATCTCGGCGATCACCTTGCCGATCGATTCGATGGCCGTCACGGCCTGCTGGGTGGCGGACTGCACGCCGGAGATTTGGCCGCCGATCTCGTCGGTCGCCTTGGCGGTCTGGTTGGCGAGCGACTTGACCTCGTTGGCGACCACCGCGAAGCCCTTGCCGGCGTCGCCGGCCCGCGCCGCCTCGATGGTGGCGTTCAGCGCCAGCAGGTTGGTCTGGCTGGCGATGCTGTTGATCAGCTCGACCACCTCGCCGATCTTGCCGGCCGCCGAGGCGAGGCCCTGGATGATGCCGTTGGTGTGGCGCGCCTCTTCGACCGCCTGGCCGGCGATGCGGGCCGCCTGCGAGACCTGGCGGCTGATCTCGCTGATCGAGGACGACAGTTCCTCGGCCGCCGAGGCCACCGTCTGCACATTGGCCGACGCCTCTTCCGAAGCCGCCGCCACCGCCGCCGCCTGATGGTTGGTCTCTTCGGCGACGCTGGACATCGTCTGGGCGTTGCCTTCCATCTGCGTCGAGGCCGAGGCGACCGTCTGCACCACGCCCTTGACGCTGGCTTCGAAGTTGTCGGCCATCTCGTTCATGCTGCGCCGCTTCTCGACCTCGGCGCGCTTCTTCTGCTCCTCCTGCTCGGCGGTCAGGCGGTCCATCTCGATGGCGTTGCGCTTGAACACCTCGACGGCCTTGGCCATCTCGCCGATCTCGTCCTTGTTGTCGAGCGCCGGCACCGAGACGGTCTTGTCGCCGCCGGCCAGCCGGTTCATCGCCTCGGTCATCGACCGCACCGGCACCGTGATGCCGCGCGAGATCAGAAATGCCACGACCATGCCGGCCAGCATCGAGACCAGCGCGATCACCACGGCGCTTTGCTTCGATTGGCCGACATCTCCCAGCGTGTCGTCCCGGATTTCGTCCAAAGTCTTGAGCTGGGACTCGCGGGTCGCTTCGGCCAGCTTGGCGAACTCGCCAGCCTTCTCGGCCATCGTCTTGCCGACCAGTTGAGCGACCTGCTGCGCCTCGACCACCACCTCGGCGAAGGCCTTCTCATATTCGGGGGCCAGCTTCGCGGCCTCCTCGGCCAGATGCTTGCGCTCGGGGTTCTGCAGGCGGGCGGTCAGGGTGGTCACCGCCTTGAGGAATTCGCCGATATACTTCTTGGTCTGCTCGACCTGCTCGGGCTTGCCGTCGGCCAGGAAGCGAACCGCGTTCAGGCGCGCCAGCATCAGCTTTTCCTGCGCCTCGCCGGCCATCGCGGCCGCTTCGTTGTCCTTGTCGGCGCGGGCCGAAACGGCGATCTGGGTCAGGTCCTGGCGCATCTTGGCGCCCAGCACGTTCATGGTCTCCTTGATCAGCTTGTCGCGGTGCCGCTGCAGCGGGACGACCTTCTCGAAGTCCGCCTTGTAGCCGACGAACAGTTCGTTCATGCGGCGCAGGTTCTGCAGCCGGCCGGGGTCCGAGGTCGCCTTGATCGCCTCGTCCAGCAGTTTGGCCAAGCTGCTCTGCAATTCGCCAACCCTGGCCAGCGCCTTCTCGTCGCCCTTTTCGGTGAAGAGCAGGACGTTGCGGCGCATGCCGGTGACCTGCCGATCGATGGTCACCACGCGAACCGCGTTGTCGGCGATGTCGGAATAGCGGCCCACCTGCCCGCCCACTTCGTCCATCGACCGCCAGCCGAGAAAGGCGACCAGCACGAGAAGGCCAAGGACGAGGAAGAATCCGAGATAGATTCGCGTCCCGACTTTGAGGGAGGACATGATGCTCATCGGATTCGCTCCGTTAGCCTGAGTTGGGACGTCGATGCTAAACCCAACCTGACGGCGCGTCTCCCCATACCAAAGTCATATTTGCGACCAGGCGACCATCAACTCGTCGCGGCTTTTGAGGCCCGCCTCCGGCAAGGCGTGGGCGACCACCGCCTTGGCCAGCCCGCCGGCCGCCTCGGGCAGGCGGTTTTCCCACATCGCCTGATGCAGGCCGGGCAAATCCCGCCAACCGCCGAGGAAGGTTTCCGGCACCCGCACGGCGCCCGAGGCGATCACCCGGTTCAGGCCGGCGATCTCGGCGGCGTTGCACAGATGGGTGCCGATGATGGACGCCTGGGGCATCAGGATGCGGCGCTGGCGCATCCACACCTGCGGCGCATAGAAGCTGTAGCGCCGCCCGCCCATGTCGCCCGCATAGACCACCCGGCCGCCATTGGGGCGCACCAGCATGGTGGCGACCGCCAGCGAATCGCGCCCGGCCCGCTCGAACACCAGATCGGGCGTGCCGCGCGGATTGTCGGCCGAGCGCAGAATCCGCCCCACCGCCTGGCCGAGCGGCTTGAACACCTCGTCGGTGAACAGGCGCACCGCCTCCTTGAAGGCCGCCGTCTCGGTCAGCGGATCGGGCAGGTCGGGCATGGTGTCGGGCCAGCGGAACTGCGGCACGCGCCGGCCGATCTCGGCCAGGGACACCGCGCCCGGCACCGCGTCGCCCCAGCCCAGCGACAGCACGAAGTCGCGTTCGGCGTCCAGGTCGGTGACCACCGCGACGCGCGCCCCGGCCTGACGCGCCGCCTCGATGGCGGCCAGCGCGGAATCGTCGCGCAGGCGGCCGGTGCCGGCGCCGTAGAACACCGCCACGCATTCGCCCGGCTTCAGCCGCGCCCGGCGCAGC
>JADGAL010000179.1 GCA_015232025.1 Alphaproteobacteria bacterium | reverse complement strand
TCTATCGCCGCTCGACCGCGCCGATTCCCGATCGGGTGGCCGCGCGGGTCAGCCCCAACTGAGATCAGTGACCATACCGGCGGTACTGGAGATAGACCACCAGCAGCGCCAAGGCCCAGAAGTTCAGTTCGTGAAGGGCCCAGAACAGCAGGCAGATCAGGTAGACGGTCATCCAGGCCGACCAGATCAGGATGCCGGTCGAGGCGGCGACGGCGCGCAAGGCGTCGGTGCCGGACCATAGCCGGCCGATCGGCACGGACGCGGCCAGCGGCAGGGCGAACAGCCCGGCCGCCGCCAGCAGCACCGCGAAGGGCGTGGACGGCTGCGACAAGGTGTCGAGCACCTCCCCCCAACCGTAATTGAACAGCATCGCGCGCTCGGTCAGGAAGCGGCCGAGGGACAGATTCCAAGGGCTGTCGGGCACGAACAGCAATTCGAGGTCGAAATCCCGCGCGTCGAGATTGGCGTAAAGCAACAACGCCGCCGCCAGCACGCCGGCCAAACGGGCGGTCATCGTCACGAATGGGACTTGATTGAATTTGGGCGGCTCGATGGCGTGAATCAGCATCTTGGCGAGGGCGGTCACCGCCATCGGCACCAAGACCGCGCCCCCCACCTTGGCGAGGGCGCCGACGATTTCGACTTCAGCCATGCCCGGAGTCGCGGCGGCCGACGGACGGCCGCCGCGCCCAGATCAGAGTGAGAAGCCGGGACGCTGGGTGGCCCGCTTGGCCACCAGCTTTTCCAACTTGCCCAAAGCCTCGTCGACGGCCAGGCGCAGCTTCGCCTTGCCGAGCCACACCGACGCCGTCGGCGCCGAGTCGCCGCCCAGCTTCTCGACCAACGCGACCGCCTTGGCCAGATCGCCGGCCTGAAGCGCGGCGTGGGTGTCGATCACCAGGGCCATTTCGCGGGTCAGGGTCTCGCCGCCCAGCGACACGTTGACCGCGTCGATGCCCGAGGTCACGGCGCGGAACGCCGAATCGACCCAGTAGCTGCCGGTCGCGGCCACATTGCCCAGCACGATGCGGTCGGACAGGCCGTGGAACTGATCGGCCAGTTGCGCCACGGTCGGCACGCCGGCCTTGGCGGCCGGCTCGATCGCGGTGAACAGCAGGGCGGCGTCGGCGTCGCGGCGAACCGCCTTGCGCACCATGTCGAGATCGGCGGAGAACGGCGCCGACTGGCGGGCCGCCTGATGCAGATGGGCGGTGGCCAGCGCCAGCGTGCGCGTCGACTGAAGGTCGTTGACCACGACCTCGGAGCCCCACATCGGCACGGTCACCGCGGCGCCCAGCGCCAGCAGCCCGATCATCATGGCGACCACGCCCTTGCTGGACGAGCCGTTGATCTCGTAACGCACCGTCTTCAACTCGGCGGCCTGGCGCTCGACCAGCGCCTCGAGCGCCACCATGCGCTCGTCGTCGACAATCGCGGCGGCCTTGACTTTGGGCGCCTTCGCCTTGACGGGCTCCTCGCTCGCCTTCACGTTCTCATCAGTCATCGCGTCGTCCACCCCTCAATTCGCGTCCTAATGCGGAAACCATAGCAAGCTTCGGCACGAATGGCGACCCGGTTGTGGAAAAAACCACTGATCGGCTATGATCCCGGCCGCCGCGATGACGCAGCAGGGAGCCCATGATCAACCGGCTTTTCCCAGGGGTTTTCGATCTGGCTCGACGGCTGTTGGCCCAAGCGCGCGAGGAGCCGGCCGATCAGCCGATCCTCGTCGCACGCGGAACGGGCTGCAGCGTCGCGCTTTACGAGAACCGGCTGCGCATCCGACGGGGTGGCGCGCTGGGATTGCTCGCTTCGGCGATGGGCTGGGAGAACGGTTTCGCGGAACACACCATCCGGGTCAGCGACATCTCGGCGATCGACGTCGAAAAGCCGGTGCTGTTCATGCGCTACGTGCGCTTTTCGTATCCCGGGGCGCCCGCATTGACGGGGCGCGAGCTAGCCGACATGATGGCCGAGAACGCGGTGGTCATGAACCTGTTCGACAACCGCGACCTGTACGCCATCCTGGCGCGCATCGAGGGCACCATGGACGGCAGGCGGGCAAGCGCGCGGGCGACGGACGGTTCCCCATGAGGGCGAGGGTCGTGTTGCCCGCGATGGCGGTCGCGCTGATGGCGGCGGCGGTGGTGGTTCTGGTCGCGCGCCCCGAAATCGCCGGACGGTTGCACGACTCGGCCCGATCGGCGCTGTCGGGCGCCGCGCCGTCCGCGCTGGCGCCACGCCACCAGATTCTCTACTGGCACGCGGGCGACGACACGCCGCGCCGGGCGCGGGTCGATGCCGGGCGCCACACGCTGTTCGTCCAGGCGGTCGGCCGCGCGATGACCGCCGACCGCGCCCGCATGACCCAATTGCTGTCGGAACGGCTGCGTCTGGAATTGAAGCCGCTGCGCGCCGCCGTCGAGCGGCGGGTGCCGCGTTACGCCGAGTCGGTGTTCGACTGGTGGACCAGCTACGTCCTGGTCGTCGAGGGCCTGATGGCGGTGGGCGAGATGGCCGGCGTCGCCGACTCGGCCACCTTGGAGTCCCAGGTGGCCGGACGCATGGCCGGCTGGCTGGCCCGCCACTACAACGAGTCGGTGCTCCAGGCCGAGGGCGTGCAGGTCCAGATCCGCGAGACCGTCACCCGCGTGTTTGGCGGTCTGCGGCGCGATCTGCTGCGCGATTGCGACAAATACGACCAGGCCTTCCAGGATTTCATCCGCCAGGAGGCCTCGGCCATCGAACTGCTGGCGGTCGACGGAAGCTGGCAAGGCGACCACGGCTGGTCGGCCCCGGCCGCCACCTTCCGCTCGCAATGCCATACGCTGCGCCTGGGCGACGACGGCGCCATGCTGCTCGACGAGCGGGTGCTCGACGTGCTGGCCCAGCCCCCCGCCGGATTGATCAAGGCGGCCGCCGATCTGACCCGCCCGCTGGCCGAGCTGGTCGTCGAGGCGGGGCGCGACGCCGATACCTCGGCCCGCTCGCTGGTCGAGACGGGCCTGCCCAGCTCGCTGGCCGCCTCGTCGGCGACCTTGTGGACGGTCGGCAAATGGGCCGCGCCGCTGGCCGGCAAGGTGCGCGAGCGCCTGGGCGGCGATGCCGGCGAGGCGACTTTCCAGGCCAGTTCGCAAGCCGCGACCGCCGCCGCCTGGACCTTGTTCGAGGAGCGACTGGTCGACAGCTTCGGCCAGTTCCTCGACGCCCATCTGGAAAGCCTGTCGGTGCTGCTGGTTCCGCGCGGCAAGACCTGATGCTGTCCACACTGACGCGACTCGGCCGCCGCCTGGGCAAGCGGACCACCGCCCTGATCAGCCTGATCCTGGTCGCCACCTTCATGGCGGCCGGCTGGCGGGTCTTCCCCTGGCCAAGTCCGGCGGCGGGCCAAGTGGTCTTCCGCACCGAGAGCGGCGCGCTGGCCGACGCCGGGTCGCAATCCATTCCGGTGTTCCGCCTGGACGACGGGATGTTCCCGGTGCGCGCCGGCGTGGCGCGGCCTATGGGCGCCGACGCGGTGCGCCTGGAATACTACGTCGATGGCGACCCGGCCCATATGGCGGTGCTGATGGACGCCGATCTGCGAGCCCTGTGGCTGCTCACCCCGCCGGCCGAGCGCCAGGCGCTGCACCGGGCCGGCGCCGAATTCCTGGGGAGCTTCGGCCAGACCGCGCGGCGCGCCGCCGCCAGTTCGGTGTTCATTTCGGAATACCGCCCCGCTTTGGCCGAGATCGTGCGCGGGGCGCTGCTCGACGCCTGGAACCGCCCGTCCACCCAAGAGGCGGTGCGCGAGGTCGTGCTGGCGACCGACCGCGGCGTGCTGGACCAGGTGGCCGCCGCCGTCCGCCCCGTCCTGCTGGAAAAGGCCGAGGGCGCCGTGTGGCAGGCGATGCGCGACTTCGCCACCGACCTGCTGGGCGACAAGCGGCATGGCCCGCCCGCCACCGCCGCCATGCTGGCCGAGGTGCTGTCCGATCCGCGGGTGGTCGAGGCGCTGGCCGCCTCGGCTCCGCGCCTGTTGTCCAGCCGCGCCGTCGAGCGTCTGGCCGCCGTGCTGGTCGAGCAATTCGCCGACGCGTTGACCGACGATCCCCGGCTGTGGCCGCTGGTCCAGCGCATGCTGTCCGACACCCGCATCACCCCGGCCGGCGGCATGGCCGAGGCCACCCAGACCCTGCTGCGCCGCCTGCCCGAGAACCTGATTCGGCTGCGCGGTCCCAACGACCACAACGCGCTGGCCGCCCACATCCTGCGTTCGCTGGCCAAGGGGCGAAGCGCCCGCCTGATCCTGCTGCTGTCGCCGGCCCAGCGCATGATGCTGGCCCCCGACGAGGGCGAAGCCCTGCACGTCCTGGCGCGGGAGCCATCATGAGCGACGCCTTCCTGTCGGTCGAAGGGCTGACCATCGTCACCCCGACCGGCGCCACCCTGGTCGAGAACGCCGCCTTCGCCCTTGGCCGATCCGAGGTGGTGCTGCTGATCGGTCCCAGCGGCTGCGGCAAATCGACCATCATCAACGTGCTGAGCGGCCTGCTCGACCGCGTCGAGGAGGATTGGCGGATCACCGGCCGGCTGGTCTGCGACGGCCAATCCTTCGATCTGGAACACCAGCCTTGCGATGTCGGCGGGCTGGTCTTCCAGGGCAACGCCTTGTTCGACGATCTGACGGTGGCCGAGAATCTGCGCATCGCCGCCGACCACGCCAATGGCGGCGAGCGGCTGGCCGCCCACGCCACCGCCCTGTTGCGCGAAATCCGCCCCGAACAGCCGGTCGCGTCGTGCAGCGGCGGCCAGCAGCAGCGGGTCGGCATCGCCCGCACCGTGCTGGCCGACCGCCCGGTGCTGCTGCTGGACGAACCCAATTCCGGCCTGGACAAGCGGGCCGGCCAGCGGCTCGCCGCCATGGTGCGCGGGCTGTGCCACGACATGGGCAAGCCGGCGATCATCGTCGCCCACCATGTCGACGAGTTGCTGCCGCTGGCCGATCGGGTGTTGCTGCTCGATCCGGTGCGGCGGCGGCTGGTCCATCTGCCGCCCGACGCCCAGGCCGTCGAACGGGCCTTGGACGAGTTGGAGGGCGCCACCCTGGGCGAGCGCGACGAGTCCGCCGCGCCCGCCGTGTGGCCGATCGGGCGGCGGCGCAACTGGCCCAGCCATTACCTGCGCGAATATTTCTGGGTGCTGTGCGCCTCGCCGCTGATGCTGGCCTATGTGGCGGCGGGGGCGATGATCATCGGCTTCGTGACCGTGTGGTTCGGCTTCAACTACGACACGCTGGGCGATTACGTGAAGTCGCTGGTCCATGACGAGGCCTTGATGGGCATCGGCCTGATCCAAAGCACCGTGGCGGTGCCGCTGATCGCCTGCATCCTGGTGGTGGCCCGCAACAACGCCATCATCACCGCCGACATCGGCAACCGGGTGCTGTCGTCGCAGCTTCGCGCCATGCGCAACCTGCATATTCCGGGGCGCCGCTATCTGGTGACGGCGATCCTGGGCAATCTGGTGCTGGGCTCGGTGCTGCTGGTCGCCGCGGCGCAGGCGGTGGCGGCGTGGACCTCGCTGCAAACCTGGCGGCTGCTGTTCCCCGGCCAGCCCTTCGAGCTGTGGCGGGAGAACTTCTTCCATCTGCTGCTGCGCACGCCCCTCGCCGCCTGGGAGCACGCCGCCTGGATGCTGCTCAAGGTGATCTTGTCGGTCGCCCTGTCGGGCGGCTTGGCGATCGGCATCGGCCTGTCGCGCAAGGACTCGGTGTTGGACATCAATTACGCCATCGCCCAATCGATCGTCGGAGGAGTGACCGTGACCCTGGTGATCCACGCCGTCGTCGCCGTGTTCCAGTTCTAGCCATGGACCTCAAGGAAGAGGCCATCCTCGGCGAGGCGATCCATCGGCACTGGTACTATGTCAGCAAGGGGCGGGCGCTGGCCCGGTTCCTGGGCGGCGTACCGGGCGGCGAGATTCTGGACGTCGGCGCCGGCTCGGGCATCTTTTCCAAGATGCTGATCGAGCGCGGCCTGGTCACGCGCTCGACCTGCGTCGACACCGGCTATCTCGCCGACCGCGACGAGACCCATGCGGGCCGGCCGCTGGCCTTCCGCCGCTCGGTGACCGCCACCGACGCCTCGCTGATCCTGATGATGGACGTGATCGAGCATGTCGACGACGATGTCGGCCTGCTGGCCCATTACGCCGCGATGCTGCCGCCGGGCGGCCAGGTGCTGGTCACCGTGCCGGCCTTCCAGGCGCTGTGGAGCGGCCATGACGTGTTCTTGGAGCACAAGCGGCGCTACACCCTGCCGCAGGTCGAGGCGGCGATGCGCAGGGCCGGTCTCGAGGTGGTGCGCGGCAGTTACTATTTCGGTTTCGTGCTGCCCCTGGCCGCCGCCGTGCGGCTGGGTGATCGCGGCGCCGTTCCCAAAAGCGGCCTGTCGGCGCATCACCCGCTGGTCAACGCCGCGCTGATCGCGGTCAACGCGCTGGAACTGCCGCTGATGCGCCTCAATCGGCTGGGGGGCTTGAGCGTTTTCTGTCTGGCGCGAACAGGTCGTTCCATATAAACTGGTTTCATATGGAACGACACGACGGATGAACGACCATGACCGAACAGGATGAGGCCCAGGATCTGCTTGCCGCCGCCGAGGCGGCCTTCGTGACCACCATCGACCGCGCCGGGCGCCCGCGGACGCGGGCGATGTTCAATCTGCGCAACGTCGAGCGCTTTCCCGGCCCGGTCCCGCCGGGGTTCGAGACCTGGTTCACCACCAACACCGCCTCGCCCAAGATGCGCGAGATCGCCGCCAATCCGGCGATCGCCGCCTATTACTGCCGGCCGGACGCGTTCCGCGGCCTGATGCTGGGCGGCGATGTCGAGGTGGTGGACGACCCCGCGATCAAGGCGCGGCTGTGGCGGGACGGCTGGGAGATGTACTACCCCGAAGGCCCGACCGATCCCGATTACGCGGTGCTGCGCCTGCGGCCCAGTCTGGTGACCTATTATTCCCGCCTGCGCACCACCGTGCTGGCCGGCCGGGAATCACCCAACCGCGCGGCGGCGGGCTGCTGTTGGCCAAGGTGCATCATTTGTCGGGCCGGGTGTTCGCCCGCCTGCTGAAGCGCCGCGGCCTGGACGAG
>JADGAL010000178.1 GCA_015232025.1 Alphaproteobacteria bacterium | reverse complement strand
TGTCAGTGGCGGGCGCTGCCGACAGACCTGCCGCCCAGGAGTACGGTGCATGAATATCTCGGGCTGTGGGAGTGGGATGGCACCCTGGCCCGCCTCCATCACGTGCTGTTCGTCGCGGTGCGAGAGTTGGCTGGCAAGGAAGCCAGCCCAACGGCGGCGATCATCGACAGTCAGAGCGTGAAAGGCGCGGAAAAAGGGGGGCGCGGATCGATCCGTCGGGCTACGACGCCGGCAAAAAGGTCAAAGGCAAGAAGCGGCACATCGTCGTTGATACGCTCGGACTGATCCTGGGCGCCCATATCCAGCCCGCCGATGTCCAGGACCGCGACGGCGCGCTGCCAGTGCTCAAGGAAGTCCGCCGTCTTTTTCCGTTCATCGTGCGGGTCTTCGCCGATGGCGGCTACCAGGGGGTCGCCACGGCGGCGGCTGTGCGCGAACTCGGGGCGTGGCACCTGGAAATCGTCAAGCGCTCCGACACCGCCAAGGGCTTCAAGGTGCTGCCCAAACGGTGGATCGTCGAGCGCACCTTCGGGTGGATGGGCCGATGCCGACGCCTCGCCAAGGACTTCGAGAACCTCGCCAGAATGGCCCTCGCATTTCTACGCCTGGCCATGATCCGTCTCATGCTGCGCAGAATCGCAAGGCACCGGAAATCATAGGGAACTTCGCGGACAGACTCTTAGAGCGGTTCCCATCGCTTTCTAGGAAAGCCTCTCGCGTAATTCGCTACAAAGGTACCAACAAGCTAGAAACTATTAAAGAAAGAGTAGGGGTCCGAGGTTATGCAGCCGGATTCCAGGGCATGATCGACTACATCAATGACAGCTTGCCGCAACAGGAGGAACTCGGCACTGCTATAAGGCAGATGAGGCGTGTCTATCCTGAAACTGCGATCCGGGAGCTTGTGGCAAACGCCCTAATCCACCAAGATTTCAACGCAACTGGCACTAGCCCGATGATTGAAATATATGACGATAGGATTGAGTTTACGAACTACGGCAAGCCACTTGTCAGCATAGATCGCATGATGGATGAACCGCCGCGCTCGAGGAATGAAGCGATGGCCGGGATAATGAAAGGATTTGGGATATGCGAAGAGCGTGGATCAGGTATTGACAAGGTTTTTGCCGTGATTGAATTTAGTCAACTTCCTGCTCCAGAGATTTTCACCACTGAACATCACACGGTCGTTAGAGTTTGGGGGAAGAGGGACTTTTCTGACCTAGGAGCCAATGAACGGATTAGGGCTTGTTATTGGCATGCGTGCTTGAAAAGTGTATCAGGCGAGCGAATGACTAACGAGTCTCTACGAGAAAGGTTCGGAGTTGATAAGAAAAATTATTCTGCTGTATCAAGGGTCATCAGGGCAGCAATTGACTCTGGAATGATCAAGCCGCATGACCCGACCAACCTCTCGAAGAAGCACGCATCATACGTTCCTTACTGGGTGCAAAACGCTATGTGATCTTCATGTGCGCAAAACCCCTGGAGTAAGTGAGGGAATGGTGCCAATTAGGGAGAAAACGCATAAATAACAGCACCTTAACCAATGGCAATGGCGCTGGGTTTGTGTGTAGGGATGTGCGGTCCCATCAGTTAACCTCAGCGCAGCCCATCCCATGGCGGCGCTGGAGATTCATCCGACTACCCTCCACGCCGCGACCTTCCCATCCCCCACCCGCTCCACCAGATCCGCCGCATGCCGGGTGAAATCAATGGGTTGGCGGCTATCGGGCCGTTGGTGTGTTTGCTACCGAATACCGGAATGGCGATGAAAATGGAGTTGATGCCGGATGGGGAAACACCAAGGACCGTAGAGTCCCGGTCCCTTGGTGACTCTTGGTGACTTGGTGGTGAATCTTACTTGTTCACGCCCCGCCATTGGCGTCGAGGTAGGTCATCACATAAGGGATGGCCCGCCGCCGCTGGTCGGCCTTGACGCCTTTGCAGGTCGAGAAGCGCCGCAGCCAGTCGAGGTCGATCTTGGCGTAGTCGAGGCTGGCGCGGATGGCCAGCCATTCGGCCATGTGGGGCGGCAATCCCTCGCGGCCCTCGCAGCGGTTCAGGGCGTCGCGCAGCACGCCCTCGCGGGCCTGCTCCTGGAAGGGCTTGGGTTCGTATTCCTGCTCGTATTGCTGGCGCAACTCGTTCATCGAGCGGCGCAGGACGGCCGGCTGGCAGCGGATCAGGGTGCTGAGCACGTTCAGGTCCGAGGGGCCGGGGGGCTGGTAGCCGTGCTCGGCGGCGTGCGCCTTCAGGCGCTTCCAGACCTCGCGGCCTTCGGTGGAGTAGATGGTCTTGTGCTCGGCGGGGCGGGTCTTGCCAAGGATCGACGTCCGGGCCGGCGTCACCAGTTTGCGCTGCGGCCCCAACTCGCGCCACCGCTGGTCCCAGACATGCAGGATCGCGTTGTTGGCCTCGCCGGCCTCCAGCGCCTCGAGCACGATGCGGGCGCTGTCTTTGGCGCCCCATTCATGGTTGTCGCGCAGATTGGCGATGATGTGGCGGCTGGCTCGCATCGCCGGCAGCACTTGACCGCGCAAGGCCTCTTCGAGAACGTCGGCGAAGGGGCGGGAGAGGATGAATGGGATGTCGCGGACGTCGAGCGCCAGCATGCCCAGGATCTGGCGCAGCCGGGCGATCAGCGCCTCGTCGAACACCGCCGCGAAATCCGCCGCGGCGGCCGGCTTGGTTTCGGACGGCGCCTCGTCGATCACCTCGTCGATCACCTCGTCGATGTCGTCGTCTTGGTCCTCGACGGCGGTGACCTTGGTCAGCGTCTCGATGTCGGTCGAGCAGCGATCATCGGGTTCGGCCGACGGCTGGCGCTTGGCGCTCGCGGCCAATTCCTTGCGCACGTCCTTGACCATGCGCAGGAACCGCGAGGCGTGCTCTTTCCGGGCGTCCAGGTCCGGCATGTCCGCGACCCAGTTCGCGTAAAGCCGCCGGAAATGCTCCTTGTTCGCGCCGTCGTTGGCGCGGCGGAACAAGGCGTCGACAACCACCTCGAAACACGCGTCCAGCGCCGTGGCGCTGCGTGCCTTCGACACCAGGGGAATGATGTCCCCTTCGAAAAAGCTTTCCCAATCCACAATCCGCTCCGCACTAGGTCGCACCCCATCCCCAAGGCGCGGGCGTATTTGAAGTGAATTTTATCAGCTTTGCGGAGGTTTGGACAATCATAAATCATTTGCGAGCGCAATTGGGGCGCATTGCAACCGGGGCGAAATCAGGCGGCGATCAGCCGATCGCGGGCGGCGCAGGCGGGAAGGGGGGGCGCGAAGAAATAGCCCTGGGCCTCGGAGCAGCCCAGTTCGGCGAGGCGGCGGGCCTGGCCCGCCGTTTCGACGCCCTCGGCGACCGCGATGCAGCCCAGCGCCCTGGTCATCGCGACGATCGAGGCGACCATGCGCTCGTCCTCGGACGAGACCTCCATGCGCGAAACGAATTCGCGGTCGATCTTGACCCCGTGGATCGGCAGCTTGCGCAGATAGTTCAGCACGCCCAGCCCGGTGCCGAAATCGTCCATCAGGATGCGCACGCCCAGGCCGTGCAATTCCCCCAGCACCCGGGCGGCGACCGATTCGTCGGCCAGCACCATGCTTTCGGTGATCTCGATCTCCAGCATCGCGGGATCGACCCCCGATTCGCGCAGCACCCGTCCGAACAACGGGGCGAAACTCTTCGAGCGCAATTGGCGCGCCGACAGGTTGATCGCCAGCCGCACGCGCGGGGCGCCGTCCTGGTGCCAGCGCGAAAGCTGCTGCAAGCCGGCGCGCAGCACCCACTCGCCGACCTCGCCCATCAACCCTTCCTCTTCCAGGATGGGGATGAAGCGGCCGGGCGGGATCATGCCAAGCTGGGCGCTTTGCCACCGCAGCAGCGCCTCGAAGCCGACCACCCCGCCATGGGCGAGCGACACCTTGGGCTGATAGCACAGGCTGAACTCGTGGTTGCCGGCCGCCAGCCGGACATCGTCGCGGAAGGCGGCGCGCGCCGCCTCGGCCGGGTCGGCGGCGGTGGGGGCGAAGGGCAGGCCGTGGTCGCGGGCGAAGCGGTCGGTGCGGCGCTTGTCGAGGAAGACGGGCGCCAGGGACGGCGGCGGCACGGGGAACAAGGTCTCGGGGAAGTCGCCGCTCGCCGCCAGGACGGCCAGGACCGCCAAATCCTCGTCGCGGCCGGGCAGGACGAGGCGCGGCTTCTCGCGCGCCAGAATGGCCCGCAACGCGGCCTCGTGAGCGGGCGCGAAGGCGGTGGGCGGAACGCGGTACAGCCGGTCGCAGGCGAAGGCGGCGGGCGCGGCCACGCTGTTGGCGCCGACGATGGTCAGATCGCCGCGCATCCCCTCCAGACAGCGCAGGATGGCGAAGGCGACCAGGCTGCCGGCGCTGGTGAGCAGGACGGTGGCCTCAGCCATCCGGCTCGCCCAGGAAGCGCCGCACCGTGGCGACCGGCGAGAACCGTCGCCGCGCCTCGGCCAGGGCGGCGTCGGCCATGTCTTTTCGCGACACGGGGTCCAGGGCGCGGTCGAGGCAGGCGCACAGATCGGCGAGGTCGGCCCTGGCGGTCACGTATAGCCGGTCGCGTCCGAGCACCCGATCGCCGAGGCTGGTCGGCGGCGCCACGACCACGGCGCCCGCCGCCATGGGATGGATCAGGCGCTCGGTGATGGCGCCCGAATAAGGCGGCGAAACGACCACGCAGCGGGCGCGGCGATAACACTCGACAAGCCGCGGGTAGGGCATCGGCTCCATGACGCGGGAGTCGGGGTGCAGCCGCGGAATGGTACCGCCCCCGACCAGCGTGATCGGATGGTCCGCCAGCCGCTCGAGCATGATCAGCCGGCGCCGGTTGCGCACGAACTGCTCGACCGAGCACAACAGGAACCGGGCCGCCAAGGATTTGTGATCCAGGCGCAGATCCAGGGACCGCAAAGCCTCGTCGCAGATGGCGCTGAAGGGGCGCAAGCCGTCCGCCAGGCAGGCCTCGGCCAGCGAGTCGAACAGCCGGGCCACGCCATCGCCCGTCAGTCTGCCCAAGGCGCGCGCGCGGTGGAAGTCGGGCGGACGCGTCGACGCCACGACCAGGATGCCGATCGACCGCTCGGACTCCGGCGGGGCCGCCCCCAGATCGGGACAGGCGGGAACGTAGGTCTGGTGCGCTCCGACCTCGTCCGCCCACCGCCCCCACTGCGCGGCGAAATCGGGATCGATGAAGACGGTGGTCTGGTTCGCCCGGCCGCGCCCCAGGATCGGGTCCATCCAGTCGTTGTAGGGGCTGTCGCTGATCAGGACGATCGACGGCTTCCCGACCAGATCGCCCAGCGACCGCGCCGGCCCGGACGTGTCGCCGAACGCCACCTGGGTCGCATGAATCCAGCCGCCATCGCTGAACACCGCCTCGATGCGGGGCGACCGCAGCGCCTCGATCATGCCGGCGTCCAGGGCGGAAAGCTCGAAAAGCTCGGTTCGGCGGCCGATCGCCTCGAACGCCGCCCCGTAGATCCCGGTCGCGAAGCGCAACGTGCCGTGAGGGTCCATCTCGGCGCGCGGCATGATCAGCGCGATGGTGTCCGGAGCGGTTGGCAAGCGGTTCCTCTCTGCCGGCGGGCGGGAGCGGCAATTCTTGACGTGTCGGGCGATGCCGGGCAACGACAATCCCGCATCTCGGGGCATGACGGCGGGACTGTCATCGATGGCGGCGAAGACGAATGCGCCGGGGATGACGCGATTACGGTGGCGGTGACAAAGGTCCGCATGGGAATTCCCAACACGGCGGGGACAAGGTTCACCGCCCCAGCCGCAGGAACAGCAGGTAGGTGAAGGCGTTCGAGCGAAAGCCGCCACATAAGATCGGGCTCGCCAACGCCGATTCGAGGTGCTCGAACAAGCAAGCGATTCCCGCCGCGCCGAGCCGATGCGCTTCGAATGATCCTGCTCGACACCAATGTCGTCTCCGAGGCGATGAAGCCCGAGCCGCATCGCCGCGTCCGTGACTGGCTCGACGCCCAGGCGGCGGAGACGCTCTTTCTCTCCAGCGTCACCGTCGCCGAACTGATGTTCGTCATCGGCGCGCTGCCCGAGGGCAAGCGCAAGACCAATTTGGCGGCCGCGCTCGACGGCGTGCTGGACTAATTCGAGGCGAGAATCCTGCCCTTCGAAACGCAGGCGGCGCGGCGCTACGCGGACCTCGCCGTCAAGACCCGCGCCTTCCCCACGCCCGATGGCTACATCGGGGACAGGTCGGAGGATTCCCACGGCCCAGGCGGGGCGCGCTCCCCCGGCCGTCGCGCGCGTGCGGTTGCACGATTTGGCCCCTTGCGAAGGTCGCTAACCGGTTCGCAAACCCCGCCCCGCCCGCCTTGCGGTCGAGCGGCAGGTCGAGCTGGATGTGGCCGCGGTCGACCAGCACCGCGATCTCCCAGGCGCTGGCCGCCGACAGGAAGATGGTTCCGCCGCCCCGCCAGCACCGGTCGATCACCGCGCGCGTGGCGGGCTTGAGCTGCTCGTCGCCCGAATCGAGCCACAAGGCGATGTGGGTGTCGAGCAGCAGGGCGTCGCTCACCGCCGCGCCTCGGCGCCCGATTCCGCCTCGGAGTCCTCGATCACCGGCAGGACGAGGTCGACGCCTTCGCGCACCCGCACCGAGCCGGGATGGGCGCCGAACAGCGAGCCGCCGCGCGCCTCCTGCTCCAGCAGACGGCGCTATGTCGGTAATGATATGAGGCTCTCGGCCCCGCGGGCAAGACCGCTCATGCCGATGCCTCCGACAGACCGACGAGCAGGTCGAGCACATCCTGGGAAGCGGGCCGGTCGCCGACGGTGTCTCCTAGCGCGCCGTGCTGATCGCCGCCGGCACCCAGCCCAATACCACCTTGGCCCGCGAGACCGAGGGCATCGCGCTCGACGGCCGCCATTTCCGCGCGCTGGGCGAGGGCAAGCCCGAGGCCAGCACCAAGCCGGCCGAGGCGCGGGTGCTGATGCGACGCCGCCCCGATGGCCGCGCCGTCAGCTTCTTCGGCGACCTGCATCCGTCTTACGCCGGCAATGTGGTCAGCGCGATGGCCGGCGCCCTGCAAGGCCATCCGGTGGTGACCGAGGCGATGGCCGACTTGCCGCCGCCGGCCATCCGCTTCGCCGATCTGA
>JADGAL010000177.1 GCA_015232025.1 Alphaproteobacteria bacterium | reverse complement strand
TGTGGGTAACTGGCCCGCCGCAGCGACCGCCCACGAGTCCGGCGGAGGCGGGCCAGTTATCCATAGCGGTGGTCATCGCAGATCTCCGGTAGGGTTTGGTTACCACACCGAACAACCGAACCGAGGACCTGACGATGACCGACGAGATGATGGCCCTTCGCGGCCTTTTGGAGAAGGGCTCCGACGCCGATTTCCTGCGCGAGATGATCGGCTTCGCCGCCCAGCGGCTGATGGAGCTGGAGGTGGAGGGCTTGACCGGGGCGGCCCACGGCGAGCGCGATCCAGAGCGGCGGCTGACCCACCGCAACGGCTATCGCGAGCGCGATTGGGAGACGCGGGCCGGCACGGTGGAGCTTCGCATCCCCAAGCTGCGGAAGGGCAGCTACCTGCCGGGCTTCCTCGAGCCGCGCCGCATGGCCGAGAAGGCGCTGACCGCGGTGATCCAGGAGGCCTACATCCAGGGCATCTCGACCCGCGCGGTCGACGATCTGGTCAAGGCGATGGGCGCGTCCGGCATTTCCAAGAGCCAGGTCAGCCGCCTGTGCGGCGAGATCGACGGCAAGATCGCCACCTTCCTCGACCGGCCGCTGGAGGGCGATTGGCCCTACGTCTGGCTGGACGCCACCTATGTGAAGGTGCGCCAGGATGGGCGCATCGTCTCGGTGGCGGTCATCATCGCGGTCGGCGCCAACACCGCCGGCCGCCGCGAGGTGCTGGGCATGACCATCGGCCCCTCCGAGGCCGAGACCTTCTGGACCGACTTCCTGCGCAAGCTGGCGCGGCGCGGCCTGCGCGGCGTCAAGCTGGTGATCTCCGACGCCCACGAGGGGATCAAGGCCGCCGTCTCCAAGGTGCTGTGCGCCTCCTGGCAGCGTTGCCGGGTCCACTTCATGCGCAACGTCCTGGCCCATGCCGGCAAGCAGGGGCGCCGCGTCGTCTCCGCCTTCATCGGCACCGCCTTCGCCCAGGACGACGCCAACGCGGCGCGCGCGCAATGGCGTCAGGTCGCCGACCAGCTCCGGCCCAGAGTGCCGAAACTGGCCCGCCTGCTGGACGAGGCGGAAGCCGACGTGCTGGCCTACATGACCTTCCCGGCCGCGCATCGCGCCAAGCTGCACTCGACCAACCCCATCGAGCGCGTCAACGGCGAGATCAAGCGCCGAACCGACGTCGTGGGCATCTTCCCCAACGAGGCGGCCATCACCCGGCTGATCGGCGCCATCTTGCTGGAGCAGAACGACGAATGGGCCGTCCAGCGCGCCCGCTACATGACACTGGAAACCATCGCCCACCTGGGCGATGATCCCCTGGTCGGGCTGCCCGCCGTGGCCGCCTGACGTACCCGGCCCAACCCGCCGGAGATCGAGATGGCCTCGCCGCTCCTACACCACTCCCTGGGACACGATCCCTTCGGCCGATGTTGATCTGGGCGGTCGGCGCGCCATCTCCCTTTTGTGAACCATCGGAAGGACCGCGCCAATGGCGTTGCATGAAATGACCTGCACCCCCTGCCGCGGCGGCGTCGAGCCGCTCGGCCCCGAGCAAGCCGCCATCTTGGCCCGCGACATCCCGGAATGGGAACTGCGCGAGGCGGGCACGCGGCTGGTTCGCGACCTCCGCTTCAAGAATTTCGCCGAGGCGCTGTCCTTCGTCGATCGGGTCGGCGCCCTGGCCGAGTCGGCCGGCCACCATCCCGACATCCGCTTCGGCTGGGGTTACGCGTCGGTGACGCTGTTCACCCACAAGATCGGCGGGTTGCACGAGAACGACTTCATCATGGCGGCCAAGATCGACCGGCTGTCGCGAGGCGACGGATGACGCGTGGCGAAGGCCTGATCCTTTGGTATGGTCGCCCATGACCCGCGCACAAAGCATGGGGGGCGGTATGCCTTCGGGTGTATAAGGATCGGGTTCCCCGCACCCGAAGCCCCCGAAGATGTCCGCCAGGCCGTTCCTTCACCGATACTCGATCCCCGGTTTCGGCGCGGTGCTGCTCGCGCTTCTTTGGCTTGGCGTGGTTGATCAGGACGCGCGCCTGGAAAAGTTGCGCGAGGCGGGCTTTCGACTTGAAATGTCCAATTACGTGCGCCTGCTCGAGGCGCATACGCGCAGCGTGGTGCGCGGCCTGGATCAGGTGGTGGTGCACCTCAAGGCGGTCTGGGAACACGATCCCGCGCATTTCGACCTGGCCGGCCAAGTGGCGATCAGCCCGATCTTGCGGGGCCTGACGGTGCAGGCCGGCATCATCGGCGACGATGGCCGGCTGGCCGCCTCGACCGCGCCAATGCCGGCGGGACCGCCGATCGACCTGTCCGACCGCGAGCATTTCCGCATCCACAAGGAGGCCGACTCCGGCGCCTTGTGGGTCGGCAAGCCGGTGCTGGGGCGCGCCTCGGGAAAGTGGTCGATCCAATTGGCGCGCCGCCTCAACCGCCCCGATGGCGCGTTCGGCGGGGTGGTGGTGGTGTCGCTCGACCCCAATTACATCGCCGACATCCACAGCCAGATCGAACTGGGACCCGAGTCCACCATCGTGGTGCTGGGCCGCGACGGCATCGTGCGGGCGCGCGCTTCGGGGACCGATCGCACGGTCGGCCAGTCCTACGCCGAGGCCTCGTTCTTTCCCGAACTGTGGGAGCGGCGGGAAGGCTTCGCGCGGGGGGCGAGCCCGATCGACGCCACGCCGCGCATCCGCGCCTTTCGCCGCCTCGATGATTACGGACTGGTCGTGATGGCCACCCGGCCCGAGGACAGCCTGCGCGCCGCCCATCTTTACGAGCATCGGCTGTTCCTGGCGGCGGGGTGGGGCGGCTCCGCGCTGATCCTGGGCGGCACCCTTCTGCTGCAATGGCAAAGCATGCGCCAGCAGGCCACCGAGCGCCGCCTGCGGGCGCGCGAGGCCGAACTGGACCAGACCCGCGTCAATCTCGAACGGCGCAACGAGGATCTGGGGCAATTCACCGACATCCTCGCCCATCATCTGCAAGAGCCGGTGCGGTTGCAGCACGCCTTCGGCCAGCGGCTGCGCGGCCAGATGGGCAAGATCGAGTCGCCCGAGGCGCTGCAATCGCTCGACTACATCCTGGCCGGCGCCGAGCGGCTGCGCTCGCTGCTGCGCGACGTCCAACTTTACGTCGCGCTGGATCGCGCGCCGCCGCCCGAGGCCCGCTGCCCGATCGCGGCGGCGGTGGTCGAGGCGCTGCGCTGTTTGGGCGACCGGATGCCGCGCGACCAGGTAAGCGTGGCGTGCGACGACCTGCCCTGGGTGGGCCTCGACCGCAAGCGCGCCGTCGATCTGTTCGCGGCGCTGATCGGCAACGCCGCGACCTACCGCCGACCAGAGACGCCGCTGGTCGTCCGGGTCGAGGGAACGCGCGGCGACGGCGTGGTCGACATCTCCGTTATCGACAACGGCCTGGGCATTCCGCCAGAATACCGCCAACGGGTTTTCAAAGTGTTCGAGCGGCTGCATCCCGGCCGCGCCTTCCCCGGAACCGGCATCGGGCTGCCGCTCGCCAAGAAGATCGTCGAAACGGCGGGCGGCACCATCGCCATCGAGGACGGCGTCGAGGGAGGCACCCGGATCAGGGTCACGTTGCCCATTCGAGAGGATCGCGCCTGATGGCCAACAGCATCATTCCGCCCTTCGAGATCCTGCTGGTCGAAGACGAGCCCGGCGACATCGACCTGATCAAGATCGCCCTGGCCGAGGGCCGCTTCATCTGTCACGTCACCACCGCCATGAACGGCGTCGAGGCGATGGACATCCTCAACAAGGCGCCCGGCCTTCACGACAACGCGCCGACCCCGGACCTCGTGCTGCTCGACCTCAACATGCCGCTGATGAACGGCAAGGAAGTCCTCAAGGCGATGAAGGCCGACCCCAAGCTGGCCCGCATCCCGGTGGTGGTGCTGACCACCTCGGACGTCGAGCGCGACGTGTTGGCCTCCTACGACCTGGGCGCCGCCGGATTCGTCACCAAGCCCCTCGACATGGAACAACTGTTCCGAGCCATCCACGGCGTCGAGGAATATTGGTTCGGCGTGGTCCGCTGCCCCGGCCACAATCATGGACCCGCCTGACGATGAAGTGCCCGCGCTGCGCCTCGGAACACGTCTATCAAGACGCCAGCCTATGGGTTTGCCCCGAATGCGCCCATGAATGGAACGAGGCCACCGCCGAGACCCCGTCCGAGCCGGGCATCCGCGACGCCAACGGAAACGCCCTCACCGACGGCGACACCGTGACCGTGATCAAGGACCTGAAGGTCAAGGGCTCGTCCTTGGTGGTCAAAGGCGGCACCAAGGTCAAAAACATCCGTCTGGTGACCGACGCCGCCGATGGTCACGACATCGCCTGCAAGATCGACGGCATCGGCGCGATGAATCTGAAGTCGGAGTTTGTGAAGAGGGCGTAAGGGGGTCAACCGTCTTCTTGCGTCATTCCCGCGAAGGCGCGCCTTGTCCTCCGTCATTCCCGCGAAGGCGGGAATCTATTTCGCTTCGACACTTGGCAGGCCCCCGAATTAAGTGCAGTGTCACCGTGAGCCTCGCTGCCGACGGATCCACGCTTCCGATCCATAATGTGACGCTGTCCGCTTCATAGAAGATGACGTTGTTCTCCCTAGCGGCTAATGTACTTAGGATCGTCATCGTCACACGCGTTCACCATACGTGGCGTGAACTCTGGCATAGGTGAGTCATGAAGTTTGAAGTTGTCGGAATAGATTATGACAATCGCATTGATAATTTCATGATAAGCGCCAGGGCGGATTACGAATGGTATCTGGAAAAGACGCAAGGCTCTGAGGAAAATCTCGCCATCCAGCGCGACATCATCAAAGGCTCCAAGCCTTATAAGAATCTCCGGGCCGACCTCAAGATGGGCTGCATATTGCCCACGATCGTTCTCGGCGTTCGAAACATCGATGCGTCTGTCACTCGTAATTACAATACAAATGACGGGTTCATATCGGCAACGAGAGCGGACCTAAATACATTGCAGAACGCTATCGCGAAAACCACACCCGCCGACGTTGACATTGTCGATGGCCTGCAACGGACCAATGCCCTTCGCCAGACTCTTGCGGAATTAGATGGCGAGGAGCGCTCTGTCTTCCTTCTGCGATCCCTGCGCCTTGAAATCTGGGTAAACATTCCCTTCTTCCCGCTGGCGTACCGCATGCTGCTCCTGAACGCGGGCCAGCGCCCGATGTCGATGAAGCACCAGATCGACATTTTATCGGGCGGCTTAGCCAAAGACCTTCAGGATCTTCCTGGTATCGAGATTATTCGCCTCAAGAACCACAAGCGCCGGGTCCGTCCGGGGCAATTTCACCTCTCGACGTTGGCACAGGCCTTCCAGGCCTGGATGCAGAGGAGCCCCAACGTCGATCGCACCAACCTCGTGGTCGAGACGATGGTAGTAGACGAGGCACTGGAATCGCTCGGTATCGACCTGACCGACAACAACGGCAATCAGCGCGACGGATTCCGCCAATTCGTTGACTGGCTCCTGCGGCTCGACCGATCTCTCGGAGAAGAACAAAACCGCTTTTTTGGAAACGACACCGTTGTGCTTGGGTTCGCTGCGGCCATCGGTTTTGCGCACAAGAATGAGACGTTGCAGGACCGCCTTTCTAGCGCGATGGCGAAGATGATCGTTGACGCAGAGACGGACAAGGACAACCCTCTCGGGGTGCTTACTTTCGAGCAGATCCGCAGGAGCGTTGATACAAAACGCAGCAACGTAGGTGAGGCTACTCGCGCTTTGGTTTTTAGAGCGGTGCGCGAATACATCATGCAGGAGGGAACTAGTCCAATGGTAGAATGTTGGACCCAGTCGGCAAGCATGATGTGAACTATGCACCTGCTTGAGGCACTCGAAGTCGCGTCCGCCGAGGAGGTGGATCCTACCCGTCCTTTGCAGCTAGGGCCGCTGGAGCTGGGTGTGGAAGCGGCTACTGAAGCCGCCCGTATCCTCGCAGGTGGAGAATTTCCGCGCGATGTAAAAATCGATGTCCGGGATCTGACGAGGCCCTTCTACTGGGCCATAGACCATAAGACGGAGGGTTTGGCCGAAGTTTTCGGTTTCCCTCCAGGTACGGATCATGGGCTACCCACTGCAATCGAGATAGCGCTCGTCCGCGCAGTCGCAGCTTCGACGCCGGATAAGCACTCCATCGTCCTTGCGGGAGGTGTGGAGATCTCCATTGGCCCAGCTATCGCATCAATTGACTTTCTCAAGATAATCCGCGTCGTGGACCAGCCTATGGCTGGCGATAGCCTCCTCTTTGACGGTGCCACGCAAGCCGTCATTGACGCGAACGTCAGTACGCTGCTGAATAAGGTCGCGCTGAACTGCTTGGCCAACTCTTTCCGCACGTCGCCACTGAAGTTCAGGTTTCTTGAGCTCTATCGCGTGATGGAGGCAAGATTTCTGGCCGAGATTAAGAGCAAGTTGGTCGCAAGTTTCGATGCGGAGCCCAACACCGCATTGAGCGACGCGGTCAAAGCCCTGAAATCCGAGATGAACCAGATCATCGGCTTGGCGGAAACGCAAAAAGACGCCTTTGAAGCCTGTTGGACTGCACTCGACCAACTCAACAATATGAACCAGTTCTCCACCGCTCTAATCCGCAGGGTCGCCGCGAAGGGATACCGCGGAGTGAAGTGGAAAACGGGCGCGGCTCTAGTCTATCAGATTCGCTGCGCCATCGTTCATGCTGGCGAGAAGGACATGATTTTTGAGAGCTTCCCAGACGGCGAGGTGGCCGTCGCGACAGTACTGCCACACGTCGAGCGCGCTGCACTGTTGCTCGTTGGAGTCGAGTTATCATGACCCTGACTGAGGTTAGAGCCGCAGACCGGAGCAGACGACGAATGACCGGATACATCGCGCTTTACTGACACGCTACGCCTGAGATGGGCGCAACGCGGACATCGAACCTCCGACCGATATCCGTCCGTTTTGGGTCATGTGCCGTCAATCGGGCGATCGCGACGCGGCGTCTCTGGTATGGGCGAAGGATCACCGGCGCTGTGAATCCTCTGTTCGCCTCAATACTCTAATGCCCCACCCCCACCCCCGCCGCAGATTTCGGCAGCGCCACCGTGAAGCGGCTCCCCTGGCCCTCGGCGCTTTCCA
>JADGAL010000176.1 GCA_015232025.1 Alphaproteobacteria bacterium | reverse complement strand
GTGCCGCGGCACCCTGGGCCAGGCCTTCGCCCGCGCCTGCGTGGCGCGCGGATTGCCCCATGCGATGGTCGGGCGGCCGGACTGCGACATCGCGGCGCCCGGCACGATCGCCGCCACCCTGGCCGCCCATCGGCCCTGGGCGGTGATCAACGCGGCGGGCTTCGTCGACGTCGATCGGGCCGAGACGACGCCCGATCTGTGCCGCCGCGAGAATGTGACCGGCGCCCGGCGCCTGGCCGAGGCCTGCGCCCGCGCCGGACTGCCGCTGCTGAGCTTCTCGTCCGATCTGGTGTTCGACGGCGGCAAGGGCCTGGCCTATGTCGAGACCGACCGGCCGGCGCCGCTGGGCGTTTACGGCGCCAGCAAGGCCGAGGCCGAACGGGCCGTCCTGGATGTCCTGCCGGATGCCTTGATGGTGCGGACCAGCGCCTTCTTCGGCCCCTGGGACCGCCACAACTTCGCCGCCCACGCGCTGGCCGCCCTGGAGCGCGGCGAGACGGTGCGCGCCGCCTGCGACGCCATCGTGTCGCCGACCTACGTGCCCGACTTGGCCGACGCCTGCCTGGACTTGCTGATCGATGGTGAAACGGGCGTCTGGCACCTGGCCAGCCAGGGCGCGGCGAGTTGGGCGGATCTGGTCGGCATGATCGCCGAGCGCGCCGGATACCCGGCCTGCCGCGTCGTCGCGGCGCCCGGCCGCAGCCTGGGCTGGTTGGCGCGCCGCCCGGCCAACAGCGCCTTGATCAGCCGGCGCGGCTGGATCATGCCGACGCTGGACCACGCGCTGGGCCGCTTCTTCGAAGCGCGGCCCGGCGCGACCACGATGGGGCCGCTGGGCTGCCACTGTCCGGATCTGGACTGACGTTAAGGCCAATGGTGGGCGCAGCAGGGATTGAACCTGCGACCCCTACCATGTCAAGGTAGTGCTCTCCCGCTGAGCTATGCGCCCATTGGCCTTGTCCTCGCGGCGTGGCGAGGCCCGCGTTTTAGCGCCATCCCGTCTTTGATGCAAGCCCCAACCTGCGACCCTCCGGAAGAGAACGCGGCGAGAGATGACATCGTCGGCGGTTTGCACTAAACCAGAGCCATGGACGCGGCGCCGACCCCCTTTGCGGAGCTCTCGCAGGTCCTGGAGATTCTCGCTCCGGCCCGACAGACGACGTGTGTCGTCTTCGCTTCGCCGCACAGCGGCACCGCCTATCCGCCCGAGTTCGTGGCGAGTTCGGCGCTCGACGCGGCGAGCTTGCGCAAATCCGAAGACAGCTTCGTCGACGAACTGTTCGCCTCGGCGCCGATGGCCGGGGCGCCCCTGCTGCGCGCCCTGTTCCCGCGCGCCTATCTCGACCCCAACCGCGAGCCGTGGGAACTGGACCCCCAGATGTTCGAAGACGCCCTGCCCGAGAGCGCCAACACGCGCTCGGCGCGGGTGATGGCGGGTCTGGGCACGATTCCCCGCGTGGTCGCCACCGGCGCCGAGATCTATCGCGGCAAGCTGCGCTTCGCCGAGGCCCAGCGGCGCATCCGCACCCTGTACGAACCCTATCACGAGGCCCTGCGCGAGATGGTCGAGTCGACGCGGGCGCGGTTCGGCTGCTGCCTGCTGGTCGATTGCCATTCGATGCCCTCGGCCGGGCGCGGCGACGTCGCGGCCGGGGTCGGCGCCGTCGACATGGTGGTCGGCGATTGCTTCGGCACCGCCTGCGCCCCGCTGGTCACCGACACCGTCGAGCGGACGTTGCGCGGCCAGGGCTATCGCGTGCTGCGCAACTCGCCCTATGCCGGCGGCTTCACCACCCGCCATTGGGGCCGCCCGGCGCAGGGGCTGCACGCCGTCCAGGTCGAGATCAACCGGCGCCTTTACATGGACGAGGGCCTGCACCGGCGCTCGGATCGCTTCGCGGCCGTGGCCGCCCACGTCGCGGCGCTGGTCGCCGCCCTGACCGCCATTTCCCCGGCCGAACTGGCGATGCCGCGATGAAGGTCCTGACCACCCCGCTGCCGGTCGCGCTGCGCGACGCCGTCCCCGACGACATGGCGGCGGTCCAGGCGATCTACGCCTACTACGTGACGCGCACCTGCGCCTCGTTCGAGGAGGAGCCCCCCGATCTAGCCGAGATGACCCGGCGCCACGCCGCCATCGTGGGGCGCGGCCTGCCCTATCTGGTGGCCGAGGACCAGGGCGAGGTGCTGGGCTACGCCTATGCCGGCCCGTTCCGGCCGCGTTCGGCCTATCGCTACACCGTCGAGGATTCGATCTATGTGGCGCCGCATGTGGTGCGTCGCGGGGTGGGCGGCCTGCTGCTCGATGGCTTGGTCGAGCGCTGCGCCGCCCTGGGCATCCGCCAGATGATCGCGGTGATCGGCGATTCGGCCAACGCCGCCTCGATCAGCGTCCATCGGCGCGCCGGCTTCAACCAGGAGGGCGTGCTGCGCGGCGTCGGCCTGAAATTCGGCCGCTGGATCGACGTGGTCATCATGCACCGCACGGTGCTGCCGCCGGACGCGCCGCCGCCGGCGTGACTTAAGCGCGGGGTTTCGGAAACGCCACCAGGAGCGTGGCGCCCTGGCCGGGCTGCGAGTGTATCCAGATGCCGCCGCCATGGTGGTGGGCGATCTTGCGGCAAATCGCCAATCCGATGCCGGTGCCTTCGTAAGCATCCTTGGCGACCAGCCGCTGGAAGATCTGGAAGGCGCGCTCGTGGTTCTTGGGATCGATGCCGATCCCGTCGTCCTTGACCCAGACCACCCATTCGTCGGGCGCCTCGCGCCAGCCGATCTCGATGGTCGGCGGATGGTCCGGGGCGCGATATTTGACGGCGTTGCCGATCAGGTTTTGGAACAGCCGGATCAGTTCCATCTCGTCGCCCCGCACCACGGGCAATCCCCCGGCCACCGACAGGCGGGCGCCCGCCTCCTCGATGGCCACGCCCAGCACGCCAAGCACGCCGTCGACCACGACCCCCAGGTCGATCGGCTCGAACGGCCGCTCGGCGCGGCCGACGCGGGAGAACTCGAGCAGCCCGGTGATCAGCCCGTCCATGCGCTTGGCGCCGTCGACCGCGAAGCCGATATAGCCCGTGGACTCGGCGTCCAGCCGGTCGCCCAGCTTGCGCCCCAGCAAGGTGAGATAGCTGTTGACCATGCGCAAAGGCTGGCGCAGGTCGTGCGACACGGCGTAGGCGAATTGCTCGAGATCGGCGTTCGATCGGGACAGTTCGGCGGTCATGCGCTTCAGCGATTCCTGGTCGCGCACGCGCGCCGAGATGTCGCGGGCGAAGCCGGCGGTGCCCAGCACCCGGCCGGCCGGGTCGCGGACCGGGGTCTTGAAGGTCTCGACCCAGCGGCGTTCGCCGTCAAGCGACACCGGCTCGTCGATCATCTTCCGTTGGCCGGTCTCCAGCACGGCGCGATCGTCGGCGACTTGGGAGGCGGCGAGATTGGGCGGCCAGACGTCGGCGTCGGTGAGGCCGACCACCTGGGCCGGGTCGTCGCGGCCGCAGGCCTGCGCGTAGACCGAGTTGACCGCCACCAATCGCCCCTCGACATCCTTGAGCCAAATCATGAATGGGAAGTTGTCGAGAATGGCTTGCAGCGCCGCCTCCTTCTCGATCAGGGCGATTTCAGCGCGGCGCAGCGCCGTGACGTCCATCACGGTGCCATCCCAGACCGGGCCGCCGGCTTCGTCGTCGCGGCGATCGGCCAGCACGACCAAATGGCGTCCGGGAGGCCCGACCGCCTGGGCATCCATTTGGAGATGCGCGCCCGCTCCCGCCAGGGCGTCGCGCAGCCGGCCGGCATCCTCGGGCCGCAAGGCGGCTCCCATGGCGTCGAGGCTGGCCGGCCCATCGGCCGGCACGCCCAGGATGCTGGCCAAATTCTCGGACCATTCCATCGACTGGGCGCCGATTCGCCACCGCCACGTCCCGACATTGGCGACCTTCTGGGCGTTGTGGACCAGCGCGCGGCTTTCGCGGTCCAGCCGTTCCACCATGCCCCGGAAGGCCCGCGCCAGGGTGGCGATCTCCTCGGGATCGCCGGACGGACGGACGAAATGGCCCGAGGCGTCGTCGATCGAGACCTCGGCGGCCTCGGCCGCCAGCGAACGCAGCGGCGCCGTGATCGTGCGGCCGACCATCCCGCCGCCCACCCCGACCACGCCGGCCACCAGCAGGACCACCACGCCGTAATAGATCGCCACGCGCTCGAGCGGCTGTCGCCGCAAGGCCGAGTCGACTTCGGTGTCCAGCCGGATGCCGAGCGAATCGAGCGGCGCGGGCGCGGCGATCGGCCGCCGTCGCCCGCCGATGCGCGATTCAAGACCCTCGCCGGTCGTCGGGTCGAGATGCATCCCCGCGATGTCCAGGTGATGCGAGATCCCCTCCGCCCCGCCCAGCCCGTCGCGGATGAGTTCCGCCAGCGGAAGGGCCAGCGCCAGCACGCCCTGCGGCGAGCGCGTGTTCGAATAGATCACCGGCCAGGCGAGAACGATCCGCCACGTTCCGCCAAGGCGTTCGACGCGCGCCGCCGGATGGCCGGTTCGCACCACCTCGGCCAGCCACGGCATCTCGACCGCGCCGAACGAGCGCTTGGCCAACTTGCCCAGCGGCCGACCCTTGTAATCCAGCAAGATGATGTCGGCGGCCACCCCGCTCATGCGCTGGAACCCATCGAGGAACGGCCCCAGATAGGTGTCTCGGCCCATGCTGTCGACCAGGGCGTTGGCCGCCAGCCGGTTGGCCGCCAGGCCTTCGAGGCTGGACGTGATCGCCGCGAGCCGGCTTTCGATCTTTTCGACGGCGTTGACCTCGCTGACCGAGAGCCGGGCGTCGATGGCGTCGGAGATCTGCTGGCGGACCAGCACGAACGAGCCGCCGCCGATCAGCGCCGACGCCGCCAGCACCGCCAGGACCACCAGCAAAGTGATGCGCGAGGAGAGGCTTTGGTTCACCTCGCCGCTCCGGCGCGGCCGATCGGCACGATGGCGCCGTCGCGCCGATAGGCCGCCATGAACACGTCCGACTGCTCCAGGGCGTCGTGCCTGGTCGCGGTGAACGGCTGGGCCAAGCGGCGGATCAGCCCGTCATGGTCGCGCACCGCCTCGAGCGCGTCGCGAACCGCCGCGCGATCGGTGGTTCCGGCGCGCTGGACCGCCCGCGCCAGGATATGAACCAGATCGAAGGCGTGCCCGGCCCCGACCGGCGCCGGGATGGCGGCGGGATCGAACCGGCCGTACAGCGTCTCATGCGTCGCCGCGAAGGCGGCCAAGGGACCGGGCGCCGCCGTGAAAAAGCTGAAGGTCTGCACGACCGAGAAATCAAGCTCGAACAGGCCCGGTCCGGTCTCCTCGACGAATCGGCCGCCGGTGATCCCCCAATGGCTGATGATCGGCAGCCGCCGCTCCGCCGGCAGGGCCGCCACCTGCTTGGCGAAGGCCGACCCCTCCATGTCGTTGGCCACCAGGATCACCGCCTGGGCGCCCGAGGCGCGCAGCGCCGCGTATTTGTCGGCGAAGTCGCGGTCGCCCCAGTTGTACCACTCGGTGCCGACGATCTGGACGCCGGCCGGCCCGGCGGCGAGCTGGGCCGCGCTGGCGTTGCTGCGCCCCCACGAGGTGTTCGGAACCAGTAGGGCGACCCGCGCGGCGCCCTTGCCAACCGCGTGGCGCAGCATCGTCGGCATGGCGTAGCTGTCGCGCAAGGAAAGCCGAAAGATGTAGCTGGGAACGTGCTGGTGATCGGTGATGCCATCGGCCGAGGCCCACGGGTCCAGCATGATCAGCTTTTTCTCGTGCAGCAGGTCGATGGTTTCGAGGACGATCGGGCTGTACCGGCCGCACAGCACCGCGACCAGGTCCTTGGTATCCGCCAGTTCGGCCAGATTGTCCCTGGCGCGGGCCGGAACCGACTGGTTGTCGGTGGTGATCAGCGCGAACGGCCGCCCCAGCACGCCGCCGGCCGCGTTGATCTGGTCGACGGCGATTCGCGCCCCAAGCTCGATCGCCTGGGCGGAGGTGCTGTTGGGAAGGCCGAACTCGGCGTCGATCGCCAGGAGAACCGGCTCGCTCGCCGTGGCCGAGGCGAGCGGGAGGAGCACGACGGCCAATGCGGCCAAACGCTTCAACATCGGATTCCTCCCCCAGGCCACCCCCGTCCGCAAAGTATAGTGGCATTCCATCCTGGACAATAGGTGCTAGAGCAAGCGTCCAGGTCGCGATATCACGTCGACGGACCGGGTATTGCGGCGCAACCGAGACAGGTTGGATGGCGATGACGAAGGGCCGGCGTCGCGACCGGGCGAGCGGAGGCGAACGCAAAAAAAAAGCCCGCGGCGAACCGCGGGCTCAAGTTTAGGGAGGAAACGTCCAAGAAAGGCAGACAAGTGAAGGGTCGTAACCCCTCGTTTGCTGCGATGCACAATCTAGTGCTGGCCTCGCCGCGATGCAAGAGGAAATTTCTTCTAAAGTCGTATACCTCCTTCTGAGTGGCTGGAATCCGCCAAAGGGATAAGGCGCAACGGTGGAATGCGCCTCTTGCAATGCGGTAGGCGGGCCATCTGGCACATTTGGTGCAAATGAATACCCGTTCGGCTCGACCCGGAGGGATTCGTGATCATGCCCCGCACCCCGAAGATGCTTCACGCGGCCTTGGCGGCCCTGTTCGCCTTCGCCCCCCTGCCGGCCCTGGCGTCCGGTCCCTTCGCGCTGACGTTCAAGGATCCCGCCACCGTCTGCGCCACCGAAACGGCGCGCCAGGAGCAGGCGCTGGGCATTCCGCGGCACCTGTTGAAGGCCATCTCGATTGTCGAATCGGGTCGCTTCGACAAGGTCCAGAAGGCAAGTTTTGCCTGGCCGTGGACCGTCACCGCCGAAGGAAAGGGGCGATTCCTGCCCAGCAAGGCCGCCGCCATCGGAGAGGTGCTGGCCTTGCGGGCGCGCGGCGTGCGCAACATCGACGTGGGCTGCATGCAGATCAACCTGCATTTCCACCCCGACGCCTTCGCCGACCTGAACGAGGCCTTCGAGCCGGCCGCCAACGTGGCCTACGGCGCCAAGTTCCTGAAGAGGCTGTATGGCGAGACCGACACCTGGATGCGGGCCGCCTCGCACTACCACTCGCAGACCCCCGAACTGGGCACCGCCTATGCCGGCCGCGTCACCCGCGCCTGGAACGAGACCCGCC
>JADGAL010000175.1 GCA_015232025.1 Alphaproteobacteria bacterium | reverse complement strand
GGCCGGCGAAGCGCCGCGCCCGCCCGGCCTCGACGCCCAGCCCGCGAATCACCCGCATGCCGGCCAGATCGTCGGCGAGATCGCCAAACAGCGCCCGGCCGGCCTGACCGACCTCGCGGCCCATCGCGTGAACCCGCCGGTCGAGCGGCCGGGCGAGCAGCAGGCAGCCCGCGGCCAGCCCCAGCGAGGCCGCCGTCAAAGCCGGCGAGAGATGCAGCGCCACCGCCAGCAGCACCGGAACTTCGACCACCCAGCCGGCCGCCCGCAGCAGGAGATCGACGCCCTGCGCGGCGCGCGCCACCTCGCCGGTGATCGCGTGGGTGGCCTCGGCCCCGGCCAGACGGGCATAGGCGCGCCACTCCATGCGCAAGAGCGCGTCGTGCAGCCGCCGCCGCAAATCGTCGCCATAGTCCGAGCGCAGCGCGCCGACCGCGATGCCGCGCGCCGCCAGAACCAGCGCCGCCGCCGCGACCAGGACGACATAAAGGGCGAGCGCGCCGTCCAGCCCGATCGCGCCACCGCCTTCGGACGCCGGCCCGGTCACTCCCAGCAGATGAAGAATCGGGATGAGCAGCAGCAGCCCGGCGCCCTCGGCCGCCGCCGCCAGCATGGCGAGCAGCGCCAGCCCGACCAGCCTACGCCCGGCGAACGCGACGATGTCGCGTGCGAACGCGGCGAAAGGGCCGCGCGTGGCCGCGGGGGTGTCTTTGGAAATGATGGCGTCCTAGGAGGCCACCACCGTCGAGATGGTTGTCCCATCGCTGTCGTTGTCGGCGGAGGCCCAGGTCCCCTGGTTGATCAAGGTGATGCGCAGAGTCGGGCGACCCAAGGCCGACGAACGCGCTGCTCGCTGGCCACTTTCGGTTCTTCGTGTTCCGGCGGCGACGGCGACATGATCCGTTCCTTTCGCAATGGCGGTTCCGACTGGTTTGCAACGAATTCGACAGCGCGTAAAGATTTGCCGTCGCGCCCGCCTTTCCACCGTCGCGGCGTTCGACGCCCACGATCATCCCCGAAGGGCGATGGGGGCGAGTCGCCGATAGGCGGGCAGAGACCAACGCTCGACCGCCGCGACCATCGAAGGGGTGGCGACGGATCGCTTCCGCGCGGCGTCCGGCTCGAACGGCCGGTGCGGCGACTTCGCGTGCCGTCCGATCAGTCCGGCGATCGCCTCGCGCGCCCGCGCGTCGACTGCCAGCCCGAACAGATCGGCGACCGCCTCGAAGCCGCGCCAGGGAAAGGCGGTGTAATCGACGGCCAGGAATGGCTCCTCGCGGTTGGCGAGGGCGTGGTCGCAGAACAGCCCCAGCGACCGCGCCAGAAAGGTTTCGCGATCCATGCCGAGACATTCCTCGGGGGGCAGGCCGGTGATCCCGGCCGCCTTCAAGGGGTGCAAGGCGTCCAAGAACCAGTGGGGGGGTTCCTCAGGTTGGACACCATCACCTCGATCGGTTCGCGAGTCAGGAACGTCACCGGCACCCGCGGCCAATTCGCGCGCACGAAACCCAGCGCGGCGGCGTCATAGGCACTGAATTTGACGATCAGGCGCGAGCCGGTCCCGGCCGAGCGCTGGGCATAGGCCCGCAACAGCCCCTCGAGTAGAGGAAGGCAGCGCCGCGCCGTGCCCGGAAGCGGCATCGCCGCGAGGATCGGCTGCGGCTCGACCAGCACCACCGAGCGGGCGACGCAGGCGCGCCACGTCGATCACCCTGCACGCCGACGGCGAGGCCGCCAGATTCTCGATCGCGGCGGCAATCTCGGCGCGGCGCGCGGAGGCCAAGTGGTAGGCCTCGGGATATTGACGGCCCTTCAGCCGGTTTTCGAGAATGGACCTGGGAAGCCGGTCGGCGAACAGGCGCCGGGCGAAGGCGCGCGGCACCCCGTCGCGCATGAACAGGTCGCGGGGCAGACCGGCGCAGAAGGCCATCAGCCGGCGATCCCGATAGGGGTTGGCCAACTCGACGCCGGACAGGATGCGGCGGGCGAAGACGCTTTCGGGCGAGTGGCGCGAGCGGTGTACCGGCCGCGACTGGGCTTCGACCACCCCCGGCCAGACGACGCGCTCCGGCTCGAACGGGCCCATCTCCGCACCTGGGCGGAGCGGGGCGCCGCGGTACCAGTTTTCCGGGCCGTGGCGCCAGGCCCGCAGCGCCGACGGTTCGAGCGCGGCCAGCACGGTCGAGCGGAATTGACGCCACGGGGACTGCCCGGCATGCCGCGACAGTCCTTGTCGTTCGGCCTGCAGGCGCCGCCACCGTCCTCGCACAGACAAGTGGGCGGGAAGGTCCCGCCCGTCATGGGTGACCGAGCCTTCGCCGCCGGCGCCGGTCAACAGAACCGGGCACCCCAATTCGGCGGTTCGCCGATAGGTCGGCAAAAACCATCCCAGCCCGGCGAGCAGGGACAGGGGGGTGGCGGTCAGCCGGAACAGCGGCGTCGGATCGCGTTCGATCGGATCGATTCCCTCGCGGCTCAATATCTCGAGGGAAAGGCCCGGCGTCATCGCCGCCAGGGCGGCGACGAACGGCCGCTCGTCGCCGTGATGTCCCGAAGAGTGGACCAGCGGCATCCCTTCGGGCGGCGCCATGGTCAGCGCCCGCACCCGGCCCGGCGCCAGCCGCGCCGCCGTCGCGGCGATCGCCGAACTGTCCAGCCCGCCGCTGGTCGAGACCACGATCGGTCCGCTCTCGGGCAGGCGGCAGGCCACCGCCGGCCCGCCCCGCCTCGAAATACTCCTCCTCGCGCCGGAAGCGCACGCGGGGCGCGTCGGCCGGCGACCACCAGCGCAGCGACCGCTCGCCGTCGGGATCGAGCACCAGCGTGGTTCCCCGCTCCGTCAGCCGGACTCCCTTCCAGACCGTGCCGCACGAGGTGTCGAATTCGAACACCATCTGGGTCGCCACGGCGCCCTCGTCCAGCACGCGCGGCACCTCGGGCAGGGCCAGCAGCGGAGGCAGGCCGGTGGCGAAGGCGGTCACCCGGCCGTCCCCGTACCAGTACAGGATGCGGGTGGGCGACGGGTCGCGGCCCAGGACCAGCCTGCGATTCGGCCCGTCCCACACCGCGAAGACGAAATCGCCCAGCAGTCGCGATGCCAGATCGACGCCCCAGCGGCGCCAGGCGGCGGCGAGGTAATGATGATCGCCGGCCGCCGCCGCGTCGGTGCCGAGCCCGTCGAAGTCCAAGCATTCCGCCAGCTCGGACCGATTGTCGAGGCGGCCGTCGACCAGCCACGCCCTCGCGACGCAGAATGGGCCCATCGCGGAACGGCTCGGCGGCGGGACGGGCGGCCAGCACCTCCGGGACGTCCGGCGACGGCATGATCACGCCGGCCCCGCCGATGCCGGCCGACAGGATGCGCCGACACCCCTCGGGGTCGTTGGAGCCGATGCAACCAGCGAACAAGCCCATGGTCAGGCGATCCCCTCTCCCCACTTGGCACAGCATTAGCGCGAACGATGACCAAGGTAAAGCACCTCGATCGGGTGGCGGGCCGCGGAAAGGCTCGATTTTTCATCGTCATTCCCGCGAAGGCGGGGACAGGGTCCACCTAAAACATACATATGCACTAATTTTTCCGTCTGTTGCTCGAAGTCGAAGATTCTCCTGGACCTACTTGGTGTGCTCTGCTTTTCTTTCTCGCGCGTTACCACTACGCGGTGGGTCGGCGCGAATCGACGGCGGGAGGGGGAGGCAACCTTGGAACCGTATTTGGGTGAAATCAGAATCTTCGGCTTCAATTGGGCGCCCAATGGTTGGGCGCTGTGCGACGGCTCGATCTTGAAGATGTCGCAAAACCAGGCCTTGGGCGCCCTGTTGAACAAGACCTATGGCGGCGACGGCGTAAACACGTTCGGGCTGCCCGACCTGCGCGGACGCACCCCACTGGCGGCCGGCAGGGCGGCGGGCGGCTTGATCTCCTACAATTACGGCGACAAGGGTGGCGCCGAGACGGTCACGCTGGCCATCACCGACATCCCGTCGCACAACCACGCGGTGGACGCGACCACCGCCGACGCGACGGCGCCCGTACCGGGCAATGCGAACCAGTTCGCCCAGGTGGCCGCGAACACGCCGCTGTACGGAGTCGCGGACAACAACCCGCCGACCCTGACGGCCTTGGCCTCGACGACGATCACCTCGGCCGGAGGCGGAGAAGGACACGACAATATGCAGCCTTACCTGACGGTGAATTTCTGCATCGCCATCTCCAATGCGCTTTGGCCACCTCGCTCCTGATGTCGGACCGACACTGGAAAACATGGAGTCTGTCATGGATGGTTTCGCGGGCGAAATTCGCCTGTTCGCGGGCGCCTATGCGCCGCAAGGCTGGCATCTCTGCGACGGAGGGCTGCTGGCCATCACCGATTATCAAATGCTCTACTCGCTGATCGGCGTGACGTATGGCGGCGATGGTCGGACGACCTTCGCGGTTCCCGATCTGCGCGGCCGGGTGCCGGTGGGACAGGGAGCCGGCCCCGGCTTGACCCCGCGCATGATCGGCGTCGCCGGTGGGTCCGAGACGGTCACCCTGCTCGAAGCCACCATGCCGGCCCACAATCACGCCTTCTACGCGTCGACCGCCCTGGGCACCACCGACGTGCCCGGTCCGACCCTGACGCGCGCCGCGCTGGCGACCGGCGGCGTCGCTTATTATTCGCCACCGTCGGGCACTACGCCGCCGACCCAGAACTTGGCGCCGGGAACCATCACGACCGCGGGCGGCACCTCCGCGCACGGCAATCTGATGCCCACCACCTGCATCAATTTCATCATCGCGCTGAACGGCACATATCCGCAACGGTCCTGATCGGAAGGGGAGGACGTATCATGGCAGACCCATACATCGGCGAGATCCGGATCTTCGCCTTCAATTTCGTGCCCGAAGACTGGCTCGCATGCAATGGCCAGTTGCTGCCCATGTCGCAATTCCAGGTCCTGGCCGCCGTCATCGGCAATCAATATGGCGGCGACGGCAAGACCACGATCGCCGTGCCGAACCTGCAGGGACGGGCGGTCGCCGACTTCGGCTCCGGCCCCGGCCTGACGCCCAGGAAAATCGCCTCCCAGTTCGGCGACACCACCGTCACGCTGAACTACGCGCAGATGCCCCAGCACGATCACGACGTCACCATCAAGGTCTCGTCGACGACGTCCGCCGGCATGACGGCGGGTCCCGCGACCAATGGCACGTCTTCTCTCGGAGCGGTCGGCATACCGGTCGCCGGGAAGCCGGGGCCACAAGTCCAGAAGGCCTACGGCGCGCCGACGGCGGATGTGACCCTTTCGACCAACATGTCGCCCGAGATCGTCGGGTACGCCGGGGGCGCCGCCCCGTCGGGCGCCGCCAACCCGCACGAGAATCGTCAGCCCTATCTGGCGATGAATTTCTGCATCTCGACCGCCGGCAATTTCCCCATCCGGCAGTGAGCGGCCCGATCAACTCCGCGACGCGACGCCTGCCGACCGTGCCGGCGTCGCTCGCGGGCCAGGGCATCGGCGTTCGTGCCCGCACCGAGGCGGACGAGGCGTTTCTGCGGACGCTCTACGTCTCGATCCGCTGGCACGAGGTCGAGCCGCTGATCGACTGGACCCAAGACCAGAAGCTGGCCTTCCTGGCCGGCCAGTTCGCGCTGCAACGCGACCACTACGACACGGCCTTCGCGGACTGCGTCTTCGCCATCATCGAGCATGGGGGCGAGCCGATCGGCCGGCTGTACCTCGACCGCGCCGACCCGGCCGAGACCCGCGTCGTCGATATCGCCTTCCTGCCCCAGTGGTGCGGGCGGGGCCTGGGCACCGCCTTCCTGCGCCACATCCAGGACGAGGCGCGCGCCGAGGGGGCCAAAGTCTCGATTCACGTCGAAAACGACAACCCCGCCCGCCGCCTCTATGGACGGCTGGGCTTCGAGGATGTCGAACGGCGCGGCATCTACTGGTTGATGCGCTGGGGGGCGATCAGTTGAACACGGCCTGGAAGGTGGTGGGCGACAACTGGACCAGGAAGACCTCCAGCCCGCCCAGGCTCTCATTCTTCAAGGAATAGCAGTTCTGCGGCACGTCCAGCGCGCCGGGGGCGGTGAAGATCAGCGAGAACGGATCGCGCTGGCACTCTTCGAACGCGCGCGTGGCCTTCAGCGGCTTGGCCTCGGTCAGGGTGAGCGCCACCTGGTTGCCGCCCTCCAGCGACAGCGTGAAGGGCTGGCCCACCAGATTCGAGAAGTTGGCGATGGTCGCGGTGGCGATGTCGAGCATGGTTGTTCCCTTGAAGGATTGCGATGGGACATCCTGCCACGGCACCCGTTTTCGTCATAGCGCTTTCGGTATTTTTTCCCGCGTTAAGGAGGTCCGTAGCGCGCCGCGACCGCGTCGATCTGGTCCAGCCCGGGCCTTCTTATCAGACGGAAGCCGGGCGCCGCCCGACACAGCCGCGCCACGTCGGCCATCACCGCCGGCCCGGCGCCGATCCGCAGGGCGATGCGCATCCGATAGACCGCGCCCAGCATCGCCTCGACCGCCGCCATGCCGGCCAGCGGGCGGCGCGTCGTCTCGCCCTCGCCGTTTTCGACGTGGTCGATCGCTTCAAGCGGCAGCGGGTCGGCGTGAAAGCCTTCGGCCAGGGGGACGTTGAACTTGTCGCCCACCCACTCGACCCGATCGAGTCCGTCGGTCGCCACGCCCATCGCCTGGGCGGCGTCGCGCCACAGCTTCAGGCGGGGGAACGAGGGCCACACCACCGGCCCGCCCGGCGCGGCCGTGTCGATCACCGTCAGGTCGTCGGCCAGCACGGCGTGACCGCGTCGCAGAAAGGCCGCCGCCAGCGTCGATTTGCCGGTGCCGCGCGGCCCCGAGAAGGCGTGCGCCCGGCCGCCGATCCGCACGCAGCTCGCATGCAGCGGCAACAGGCCGCGCTTGAAGCACAGGATGGCCAGAACGCGGCCCAGCAGGAAGGCGCGCAGCAGCGGCTGGGGGGCGCCCGGCTGGGGCTCGACCACCACCCGGCGCCCATCGGGATCGACCAGAAAGCGCGCCACGCCGGGCACCATCAGCCGGCACGCGCCGCGGCCGTCGACGGTCATCGCGCGCCCCGCCTGCGACGGATCGGGCGGCGCGTCCGAAACCCGGCCCGGCTCGATCACCAAATCGGCGGCGCGCCCATCGCCCGACCAGGGCGGCAGTTCGGAAAGCGGAAGGCCGCTCGCC
>JADGAL010000174.1 GCA_015232025.1 Alphaproteobacteria bacterium | reverse complement strand
CGCCGCGCCGCGCCCGGCGGTGGCGCGCCCCGACCGGGCCGAGGCCGAGGCCGCCGTTCGCACCCTGATCCGCTGGGCCGGCGACGATCCCGAGCGCGAGGGCCTGGTCGACACCCCGGCCCGCGTGGTTCGCGCCTATGAGGAATTCTTCTCGGGCTACGACCAGGACCCCGCCGAAATGCTGCGTCGGACCTTCGAGGAGACCGACGGCTACGACGAGATGGTGCTGCTGCGCGACATCCGCCTGGAAAGCCATTGCGAGCACCACATGGTGGCGATCATCGGCAAGGTCCACGTCGCCTACCTGCCCGACCGCCGCGTGGTCGGCATCTCGAAGCTGGCGCGAATCGTCGAGGTCTATGGCCGCCGGCTGCAAATCCAGGAGAAGCTCACCGCCCAGATCGCCAACACCCTGGACGAGGTGCTGGCCCCCAAGGGGGTCGCCGTGGTGATCGAGGCGGCCCATCAATGCATGACCACCCGCGGCGTCCACAAGCCCGGCGTCACCATGGTGACCAGCCGCATGCTGGGCGCCTTCCGCGACGACCCGGCGACGCGGCGCGAATTGATGTCGCTGATCGGCCACCCGACCAGCGGCACGCTGGGGAACGTGTGAGGGACAGGCGGCACGGCGCGCCTTTCGGTCTGGACAGATCGCTCCTTTGGGGACAATAGTCGGCCTGGCATAGCCGGAGTGTCCCGTTCTTGATCGACGTTCGTCCGGTCCTGTTCATCAATGGCCTGGTGTTTCTGGTGCTTGCGGCGGCGATGGGCGTGCCCGCCGTGGTCGACTTCGTGCTTCAGGACCTTGACTGGCAGGTCTTTCTGGCCTCGGGGATGGTGACCGGCTTCGCCGGCTTCGTCCTGATGTTCGGCAACCGCCCGCGCGGCCGACTGAACCTGACCACGCGCCAAGCCTTTCTGTTCACCACCAGCGCCTGGGTGGGCGCTGCGGCGGCGGGCGCCCTGCCCTTCGTGTTCTCGAACCTCGAGATGTCGGTGGCCGACAGCTACTTCGAAGCGATGTCGGGGCTGACCACCACCGGGGCGACGGTGATCGTCGGGCTTGATTCCAAGCCCTACGGCATCTTGTTGTGGCGGGCCATCCTGCATTGGCTGGGCGGCATCGGCATCATCGTGATGGCGGTGGCGCTGCTGCCCATGCTGCGGATCGGCGGCATGCAGCTTTTTCGGATGGAGTCCTCGGACAAGACCGAGAAGGTCAAGCCGCGCGTCTCGCAGATCGCCAGCGCCATCCTGGTGGTCTATGTGGTGTTGACGGTGGTCTGCGCCGTCGCGCTTTGGGCGGCGGGCATGACGGCGTTCGAGGCGATCTGCCACGCCATGGCGACGCTGTCGACCGGCGGCTTTTCGACCTCGGACGGCTCGATCGGCCATTTCGAAAGCCCGACCATCGAGTGGATCGTCACCGTCTTCATGGCGATCGGCGGCACCACCTTCGTGCTGTTCATCACGCCCTGGAAGCACAATCGCTGGTCCTTGCTGTATGACAGCCAGGTCGGCTGGTACGTCACCTTCGTGTTGTTCTTCTCGGCCGCGGTGGCGTTGTGGTACTGGGCCGTCTCGGACGTGTCGGCGCATCAGGCGGTGCGGCACGCCACCTTCAGCGTCATCTCGGTGGTGACCACCACCGGCTTCGCGGCGGCCGATTATTCGACCTGGGGCGGATTCGCCGAGGTCACCTTCTTCATCCTGACCTTCATCGGCGGCTGCACCGGATCGACCTCGGGCGGCATCAAGGTGTTCCGGTTCCAAGTGCTGTTCGCCATGGCCGGCGTGCATCTGAAGCGGCTGCTGCATCCGCACGGCGTCTTCGTCATCGACTTCAACAAGCAAAACATCTCGGATGTCGTGGTGCGCTCGGTGTCGAGCTTCGTGGTGCTTTATTTCGTCTGCTTCGCCGCCCTGTCCCTGGCGCTGACCATGGTCGGGCTGGACGTCGTGACGGCGCTGACCGGCGCGGCCACCGCGATCGGCAATGTCGGCCCCGGCCTGGGGCCGATCATCGGCCCGGCCGGCAATTTCGAGCCCCTGCCCGACGCGGCGAAATGGCTGCTGTCGTTCGGCATGCTGTTGGGGCGGCTGGAGTTGTTGACCGTCATCGTCTTGTTCCTGCCGTCGTTCTGGCGGAGCTGACGGATGGTCGACGCCCGTCCCGTGATGATGGTGGTGGGGCTTTTGCTGGTCATGCTGGCCGTGGCGATGAGCTTGCCCACCGCCGTCGACCTGCTGATCGGCCATCCCGACTGGATGGTGTTCGCCGCCTCGTCGGCGCTCACGCTGTTCGTCGGCTTGGCGCTGCTGCTGGGCAGCCGCATGGCGCGGCCCGAAATGGCCATTCGCGAGGTCTTCCTGCTGACCACGCTGGGCTGGGTCGGAACCGCCACCTTCGCCGCGCTGCCCTTCGCCTTCGGGGCGCTGGGCCTGTCCTTCACCGACGCCTTTTTCGAGGCGATGAGCGGCATCACCACCACCGGCTCGTCGGTGTTGGCCGCCCCCCAGGACGCCCCGCCCGGCATCCTGCTGTGGCGCGCCCTGCTGCAATGGCTGGGCGGGGTGGGCGTGGTGGTGATGGCGATGACCGTGCTGCCGCTGTTGAAGATCGGCGGCATGCAGATGTTCCGCGTCGAGGCCGGCGAGACCCACGAGGGCGCCATGCCGCGCGCCGCGCGGGTGACCGGCACCATCGCCCTGGTCTACGTCTCGTTGACCGCCGTTCTCGCCTTGGGCCTGGGCATCGCCGGGCTGGGCGGCTTCGACGCGATCGTCCACGCCATGACGACCATCTCGACCGGCGGATTCTCGACCCACGAGGCCTCGATCGCCCAATTCGACAACCCGCTGGCCGAGGTGCTGGTGACCGCCGGCATGGTGGTCGGCGGCATGCCGTTCCTTCTGTTCGTGCCGCTGCTGCAAGGCCGGCTGCGCCGCGTGCTGCGCGACGACCAGCTACGCTGGTACCTGTGGCTGCTTGGCCTGTCGTCGCTCGCCGTCGGCGGCTGGCTGTGGCTGTCATTGGGGATGGACCCGCTGGACGCGCTGCGCCACGGCGCCTTCACGGTCGCCTCGTTCATGACCGGCTGCGGCTTCTTCACCCTGGATTACACCGCCTGGTCGGGACTGCCGCTGGCCATCCTGTTCTTCCTGACCTTCATCGGCGGCTGCGCCGGCTCGACGGCGGCCGGCATCAAGGTGTTCCGCTTCCAGGTGCTGTTCGCCAACGCCCGCGTCCAGGCGGCGCGCCTGCTGCGGCCCCACGCGGTGATGCTCGCCAATTACAACGGCAAGCCGATCAGCGAGGGCGTGATCGATTCGGTGATGGGATTCCTGTTCGTCTACATGCTGACCTTCGCGGTGCTGTCCATGCTGCTGGGCATGCTGGGGCTGGATTTCATGACCGCGATGTCGGCCGCCGCCTCGGCGGTCTCGAATGTCGGGCCGGGGCTGACCGCGGCGATCGGCCCGACCGGCGACTACGCCGCCCTGCCCGCGGCGGCGAAATGGCTGCTGTCGGCCGGCATGCTGCTGGGCCGGCTGGAGATGTTCACCGTGCTGGTGCTGTTCGTGCCCGCCTTCTGGCGGGATTGAGGTTCATACCGGCGAGCCGGAAAACAAGGTTCACCACCAAGACACCAAGACCACCAAGAGTCACCAAGGGATCGGGACGGTACGGGCGATTCGCCGCCCGCTTCGTGTCCTTGGTGTCCTTGGTGTTTCTCCACCTGCTTTCAAATGGCTCGGCCGATATCACAAAATCTCCAGCACCCGTTCGGGCGGGCGGCCGAGCGCCGCCTTGCCCTCGGTGACCACGATCGGGCGTTCGATCACCTCGGGGTGGGCGACCATCGCGGCCAGCAGGATTTCGTCGGGCGCGCAGGCGTCGATGCCGGCCGCCTTGGCCTCCTTGGCGCGCAGGATGGCTTTGGGCCGCAGTCCCATCAGCGCCAGCACGCGGCCCAGTTCGAGGGCGTCGGGCGGTGACTTCAGATATTCGACCACCACCGGCGAGACCCCCCGTTCGACCAGGAGGCGCAACGCCTCGCGCGACTTGCTGCAATGCGGGTTGTGGTAGATGGTGACGGGCATGATCGACCCTCGTCGCTTGATCCGTTAAGGAACGGGTGGTTATAACGCACGCATGAAACCCTGTCTCGCCGCGATCCTGGCCGTGGTCTTCCTGGTTTTGGGGACGGCGCCCGCCCTCGCCCAGGACGCCTCGCCGCGATCGGTCGAGGTCGACGAGTTGGAACGGCTGGTCTCGACCATCGAGGACCCGAAGGGCCGCGAGCGACTGGTCGGCCAGTTGCGCGGCCTGATCGCCGCCCAGCGCGCCCAGGAGGCCCAGGACGGCCTGGGCCAGGATTTGCTGGACCTGATCTCGGATCGCACCCAGTCGTTCGGGCGCCAGATCGCCGCCGGGGCCGACGCCCTGGCCGACCTGCCGCGGCTGCTCGACTGGGTGGCGCAGCAGGCCCGCGATCCCCTGGTGCGCGACCGCTGGGTCGAGGCGCTGATCAAGCTGGCCATCCTGCTGACCGCCGGTCTGGCCGCCCAGTGGGTGGTTGACCGCCTGCTGCGCAAGGCCCGCGCCGCCACCCGGCCGCCGCGCGACGATTTGACGCCGCTGGCCCGCACGCCGCTGGAGGCCGCCCGCGTGCTGATCGGGCTGGTGCCGCTGGCCGCCTTCGGGCTGGCCGCCTATGGCGCGCTGACCTTGTTGGAAACCAAGGAGGTGACCACGCTGGCCGCCGTGCTGATCATGTCGGCCTATCTGCTGACCCGCTCGGTGATCGTCCTGGCCGAGGCGCTGCTAAGCCCCAACGAGCCGGCCCTGCGCCTTTTGACCATCGGCGACGAGACGGCCGGCTATCTGCTGATCTGGGTGCGCCGGCTGACCCATGTCTCGGTGTTCGGCTGGTTCGGCGCCAAGGCGCTGCGCCTGCTTGGCCTGCCCGCCGCCGGGCATCTGCTGCTGCTCAAGGTTCTGGGGCTGCTGGTCACCGCCATGCTGGTCATGCTGATCCTGCAAAACCGCCAGACGGTGCGCGAGTGGATTCGCGGTCTGGGCCGGCCGGGCACCCGGCTGGCGGTGCTGCGCAACCGGCTGGCCGACATCTGGCACGTCCTGGCCGCCGCCTACATCGCGGTGGCCTTCGCGGTGTGGGCGCTGCAAATCAAGGGCGGGTTCGACTATCTGATGCGCGCCTCGGCGCTGACCCTGGTGATCCTGACCGTCGCCTCGATCGCCTCGGCCACCATCCGCCGCGGCGTCGAGCGCGCCTTCACGGTGGGCGACGAGTTGAAGACCCGGCTGCCCCATCTGGAGGCGCGGGCCAACCGCTATCTCTCGGTCCTTCTGGTGGTGTTGCGGGTGGCGGTCGCGGTGGCGACCGGATTGGCCCTGATGCAGGCCTGGGGAATCGACGCGCTGGGCTGGCTGTCGTCCGATCTGGGACGGCGGATCGTCGGATCGCTGGCCAGCATCGCGATGATCGTGCTGGTCGCGCTGCTCGCCTGGGAGGCGGTGTCGTCGTCGATCGAGCGCTATCTCGCCCAGGTCGACGGCGACGGCAACCCGATCGAGCGCAGCGCCCGCGCCCGCACCCTGCTGCCGCTGCTGCGCAACGCCTTGATGGTGCTGCTGGTCGGCGTGGTCGGGCTGATGGTGCTGTCCGAGTTGGGCGTCAACATCGCGCCGCTGCTGGCCGGCGCCGGCGTGGTCGGCGTGGCGGTGGGCTTCGGCTCGCAAAAGCTGGTGCAGGACGTCATCACCGGCGTGTTCATCCTGCTGGAGGACACGGTCAGCGTGGGCGACGTGGTCAGCCTGGGCGAACACGCCGGCGTGGTCGAGGCGATGTCGATCCGCAGCATCCGCCTGCGCGACATGACCGGCAGCGTCCACACCATCCCGTTCAGCACGGTGGGCACGGTCAAGAACATGACCAAGGAGTTCTCGTATTACGTCTTCGACGTGGGCGTCGCCTATCGCGAGGACACCGACCACGTCACCGCCGTGCTGAAGGAGATCGGCGAAGGCATGCGCGCCGACCCCGAATTCGGCCGCTTCATGGTCGAGCCGCTGGAGGTGCTGGGCGTCGACAAGTTCGCCGACTCGGGCGTCGTGCTGAAGGCCCGCGTCAAGACCCAGCCGATCAAGCAATGGATCGTCGGCCGCGAGTTCAACCGCCGCATCAAGAAGCGCTTCGACGAGTTGGGCATCGAGATGCCCTTCCCCCAACGCACCCTTCATTTCGGCGAAGACCGCCAAGGCCGCGCCGCGCCGATGCGGGTCCGCCTGGAAACCGAGCGCGCCACCCCGCCCGGCGCGCCGGTGGTGGGCGCGGAACATCCCGCCCCGGTCGACCTGCCGACCCGCCGCGACCTTGAACGCGCCGAGGACGACTCGGACGAGCCGCGGTGATCGTTCGACCATCCCGACCCGACGACATCGGGGCGATGATCGCGCTGTTCCGCCAGTCGGTGCGCGTCGTCGCCCGAAGCGATTACACTGCGGCGCAAACGCTGGCCTGGGCGCCCGACGACATCGACGCCGACGCCTGGGCGGCGCGCCTCTCCACCCGCTGGTGTTGGGTGGCCGAGATTGGCGGGGCGCTGGCCGGCTTCGCCGAATTGGAGCCCGATGGCCATCTGGACATGATGTATGTCCACCCCGCGCATCAAGGCCGGGGCGTCGCCACCGCGTTGCTTGGGCACGCCGAGGCGATCGGTCTGGCGCGTCTGTACACCGAGGCCAGCATTACCGCCCGCCCCTTCTTCGAGCGCCGCGGCTTTCGACTCGTCGCCGCCCAGACGGTTGTCCGGCGCGGCCAGGAGTTGGTCAATTTCCGAATGGAAAAGTCTGGTTCACCGCGACGACCCGCCAGCTTCCCGCCACCCGATCCAGGCGGGTGAGCGACAGCGGCTCGATCACGAGGCGCAGCGCCGCCGCGGGCGTTAGGTCCAGCGCCTCGGCCAGGGCGGCGCGGATCGAGCCGGCATGGATCACCGCCACCACCGAACGCCCCGCGTGAACCTCGGCGAGGCGGCGCAGCGCCGGGCCGACCCGCCGGCACACCTCGGCGAAGCTTTCGCCTTCGGGCGGCGCGGTTTCGGCGGGATCGGCCCAGAAGGCGCCGGCCTCGATCTCGTCCCAGCGGCGGCCGGTCCAGGCGCCGAAGCTCTGCTCGGCCAGGGCCGGCTCGACGATCGGGGCGGGCCGGTCGAGCCCCAAGGCCGCCACCGTCTGGCGGCAGCGCCTCA
>JADGAL010000173.1 GCA_015232025.1 Alphaproteobacteria bacterium | reverse complement strand
GGGCTCGGCCGTCATGGCCTCGCGGGGGGCCAGCACGCGGCCGGTGTGGCCCGACAGCGACAGCAGCGTGGCCAGCATGACGGCGGTGACTCGATCGAACTCGGTGCGGCCGGCCACGCACAGCACGGCCGGACGTTCGGGGTCGGGCGGGCCATCGTCGAGATGGGCGTCGCGCACCGCCTCGACCACCGTCAGGACGCGGGCGGCCATGGCGCGCGCCTCGTCGGGATCGAGCACGCCGCGCCGCCGATCGGCGTCGCCCAGGCGCAGGGCGGGCAGGATCACCTCGTCATAGAGTTCCGCCATCGACTTCTCGACCAGATACTCCTCGGCGATGTCGAGGGCGTCGTCGACCACGCCGGCCAGCAGGCGCTGATAAAAGCGCTCGCCGGCCGACAGCGCCTGCTCGTTGCCGAACAGCACGTTGAACAGCCGCATCTCCGGCAGGTAACGCCCCAGCACCACCAGGCAGACGGTCAACGGGGTGGACAGCAGCAGCCCCACCGCGCCCCATACCCAGGTCCAAAAGATCGCCGCGAGCAGAATGGCGATGGCCGAAACCCCGGTGCTGGCGCCGTAAAGCCAGGGCTCGATCGCGTTGTTGCTGATCAACTCGACCACGATGAACAGCGTCGCCGTCCATAGCAGCAGGGTCCAGCCGGGGGTCACCGCGATCGATAGCGCCAGCGGGAAGGTCGCCGCCAAAATGGGGCCGACATAGGGAATGAAGCGCAGCACGGTGGCGAGCAGCGCCCACAGCAGGGGATTGGGGACGCCGATGAACCACAGGCCAATTCCGATGACGGCGCCGTACGAGGCGTTGACGATCACCTGCATCAGCAGGAAGCGGCTGACCCGTCGGGCCGCCTCGTTGATCGTCTGGGTGGTGCGGTGCAGGTCTCCGGTGCCCATCAGCCGAATCAGGCGGTCGCGCAAGCCCTCCTTCTCCAGAAGCATGAAGATCACCAGGATCACCACCACCCCGCCGGTGGCCAGCGGCGCCAACAGCGGCCCGGCGAGGCCCAGGATGGTCTCGATCGGGGTGGTCTCCTCGCGCGTCTCGACCACCAGCGGCTTTTCGTCCGGTGGACCGGCGGGCGCGCCGGGCGCGCCATCGGTGACCTCGGCAAGGTCCTTCTGGATGTCCTTGATGGCCCGGCTGGTGCGGTCGAACAGCCCCCCGCTGGGCAGCGCGTCGCGCGCCGCGGCGATCTTGGCATGGATGTTGCTTTGGTAGAGTGGCACCTTGTCGGCCAAATCGACCAGTTGCCCGGTCACCACGCCACTGAACCCCAGCACGATGGCGAAGGCGGCCAGCACGGTGACCAGCACCGCCGGCACGCGCGGCACCCGCCACCGCCTGAGGAAATCGACGATCGGCGCCAGCGCGAAGCTCAGCAGCAGGGCCAGGGCGAGCGGAATGAAGAAGTCGCGCCCGTAATGCAGCAGCGCCACCACGCCGACCACGGCGCCCAGGGAGACGAGCGGAGAGGATGGCCCGGAGTAAACCCCGGCGCGTGACCGAGCCATGAAATCCTCGTCGCCGTCCATGCCCGAGGGAACGGGTTCAGGCGGCCGACTGTTCCCGGTGCAGACGGAGGAACTCGGCGGCCACGAGGACGTCGCGGCGCAACGCGTCGCGGCGATCGATGGCCTCGTAATCCTCGCCCCAGCGCTCGTTCTGGAAGGTCTCGTCCAGTTGGGCGGCGTCGAAGGCGTCGACCGCCGACAGCCGCCGCTCGCACACCGCCAAGGCGAGGATCAGCGAGCCCAGCGCCGCCGTCAGCCCCTGCGCCGCCGACAGCGCGAAGTCGTCCATCGCCTCCAGCGGCTCGCGCAGACGGCCCAGCGACAGCGGCGACTGGACCACCGGCATCACCCCGGTGGTGACCGCCAGCGGCGCGTTCCAGCGTAGATCGGCCCAGTCGAGGATGGGCTGCCACAGCGCCTCTTGCCGCTCGGCGAGAACGCGGTCCTCGGCGCGGTAGCACAGCAACTCGGTGGCGGCGTGGCGGATCATCTCGTCAAGGATCGCCGCGCGGAACCGCGCCACCCGATCGAGCGCCGTGCTGGCGTATTGGGTCAACGGCATGGTGTGCGGCCGGACTTCGGTGTCCTGCGCCGCCCATTCGCAGGCGATCGCCTGGGCCAGGGCGCGGCCGGGCAGCACCAAGGGCGCGCCGGCCGGCGTGCGGACGCCCTTGCCGTCGAGGGTGATGGCGAAACCGCCCTCCGCCTCGGCGACCGCCGCCTCCTTGTATTTCCGTCGGGCCGCCATGGTCATTTGCCGAACAGTCCCTCGATCACTTGGCGGGGCGCCTCGGTGGCCCGCCCCGGCATGTCGCGACGCTTGCCGGCCAGCGCGTCGACGCACGGATTGCCCACCTCGCCAGGATTGACGAAGGGCAGCGGAACGCCAAGCGGCGACACCGGCGCGCCGGCCGCCGCCAGCGCCAGATCGCGCCCCACCGGCAACGGATTGGGCGTCACATCGGGGGCGGTCAGAGGCCCGCGCACATCCATCGGCAGCGCCAGTCCAAGCAGCGACAGGTCCTTGGGTCGCGGCACCATGGTCAAGTCCATTGTCTCGGCGGCGAGGTCGATAGCGCCCTTGCCCGCCATCGTCATGTAGTTGGTGTCGAACAACAGCGCCTGGGCGGTGGCCATCCCCTTGATGACGGCGAACCGCCCCACCGCGCATTCGATGCGGGTGTCGTCGGCCGGGGGCCGCCACGGCGCCAACTGGTCGAGCGCGTTGGCGCCCTTGACCAAGGCGCGCCCGGTGATCAGCGTCGCCTGGCCGTCGAGTTTCGCCATCACGTCGCGCGGCGACGCGCCCTGGCCGCGCAACGTGACGCTGATGTCCGAGCGGCCGTCGCGCACCCGGTCGGTCAGCGCCAGTCCGGCCAGCACCTCGCCCAGCGACACCGCGTCGGCCTCGAAATCCAGGGTCAGCGCCGCCGGATCGGCCCGGCCGTCGAGTGAAAGACGACCATGCGTCCGACCGCCGCCCAGCCGCTCGGCGGCCGGCCGCAAGACCGCCCGGCCGTCCTCGACGACGATCCCCACACTGGCCTTCTCGGCCACCGCGCCGATCAGCAGCAGGCGATCGATCGTCCAGTCGAGCTGGATGTCGGCCAAGGCCAGCAACTCGACCGGCAGCGGCCGATCCGAAAACAGGCGATGATCGGGCTCGCCCTTGGGCGGGACCGGCTTGCCGCCCGCCGTCAGTTCGGCGACGTCGACCAAGGACGAGGACAGCCGGCCCTGGATCACCGGCCGCTCTCCGCCCGTCCGCACCAGCACCTCGCCCGACGCGTCGCCGCGCCCGGCGGTGGCGCGCAGGCCGGCCAGTTTCCAGCCCTCGGGCACGTCGGTCACGTTGGCCGAGATCTTGACCGGGGGCAGCGCCGGAATCGCCGTGCCGAGCAGATCGGACAAGGCGGCCGTCCGGTCGCTTTCCACGCTCAGCGCGATGTCGAAGCCCTTGCGGCCGAGCGGGTCGGCGATCTTGCCCTTGGCGCCGACCAGAACGAGATCGCGCCGCCCGACCGCCGCCTCGACGTCGAGCAGCGTCGGGCCGTCGCTGGTTTGCTCCAGCCGGGCGGCGAAGCGGAACGGCCCCAGCTTGGGATCGTCGCGCCCGGCCAGCAGTGCGGCGTCGGCCCATTCGCTGCCTTCGAGCGACAGCTTGGCGCTCCAGCCGCCCACATGGCGCGGATCGGTCACCACGCCATCGATGGCGGCCACCAGACCGCCCATCTTGGCGTTCAGCTTCACCGGGTAGGGCTTGCCCGCCGCCAGCGCCTCGCCAAGGTTGCCGAACACGCCCGACAGGTCGAAACGCTGGCCGTTCCACTCGCCCGCCCCGGCCAGCGTCATCGGCGCCGAGGGCGCCTCGGTGGCCATGGTCAAGCGTTCGAGCTTGACGTGGTCGCGACGCCCGTCGCGACCGTTCAGGCTTAGAATCTCGGCCTTGTCGATTTGCAGGCGGGCCACCGCGAATTCGATCGGCGCGACGGCCGGATCGACGAAAGGCGCGTTCTGAGCCGGCGGCGGCGCGTCGAGCGACCAGTTGCGGCGGCCCTGGGCGTCGGTCTCGACCAGGATGTCGGGCTCGACCAGCACCAGCCGATTGACCCGCACCTTCTGCATGAGCAGCGGCACCAGCCCGATATGCGCCTCGACGCGGCGGATGCGGACCATCTCGGGGCGGCTGCCCCAGGGGGCGTTGGCGACCGTCACCTCGGTGGCGACCAGGGCCGGATCGAGCGACAATTCCAGCGAGAAGGCGCCCTCGAAGGCCACCGGCCGGCCGATCGAACGCTCGACCAGCCCGGTGATCGCGGCGCGATACTGGTTGACGTCGATCGACTTGACCACCGCCACGAAGGCCACCACCACGGCGGCCGCGACGATGACCAAACCCTTCAGGATCGTGCCCGCGCGCATCCCGCCTCCCCGGCCAGTTCGATGAGTAGACCGGCATAGTCTCCGACCACCGCATGGGCGCCGGCCGCCCGCAATTCGCCGACCGGGTGATAGCCCCAGCCGACCGCCACCGCGCCGGTGTTCGCCGCCCGCGCCATCAGGATGTCGAAGGTGGTGTCGCCGATCATCACGGTGGCCGAGGCGTCCGCCCCGACCTCGGCCATCGCGGAACGCAGCATGGCGGGGTTCGGCTTGCCGGGATTGGTGTCGGGCGTCTGGATGGTGGCGAAGCGCCCGGTCAGGCCATGGCGCTCGATCATCACATCGACGCCGCGCCGGCTTTTTCCGGTGGCCAGTCCCAACGCCCAGCCGTCCGCCTCCAGCGCGTCGAGCGCCGCGACGGCGCCGGGAAACAGGGGCTCGGTCCAGCCGGGGCCGGAACGCAGGGTGACGAAGGCGTCCTTGTAGCTTTCGGCGATGCGCTCGTGGGCGATCGGCTCCTGCTCGGGCAGCAGGGCGGCGACCGCCTCGACCAGCGACAGCCCGATGACGCGGCGCACCGCCTCGGCCGGCGGCCGGCACAGACCATGCGCGTCGCAGGCGACGAGCATCGCGGCGACGATGTTGTGCTGGCTGTCGACGAGCGTGCCATCGACGTCGAACACGGCGAGACGAAGGGGAGTGACCATGGCCCGGACTGTACCCCAGCCCACCCCGCCGCGCCAAGTCGCCTGTCGGCGGTGTTGCGCCATCCGCCCGACGCGGGCGATACTCCGTTACGTGTCAGACCAGGAGCGCGCCATGGCGTCCGAGGACCAGTCCTGCCCCTTCGCCCAGCACTACAAGCAGGCCCATGACGAGGCCGGGCTGATCCGTTTCTCGCTGAAGCCGGCGTTGCGAAGCCTCGCCGCCGACCCCGATCCGCTTTATTCCGAGGCGCTGTTCAGCCTCGAGGCGTTGGGCTTCGACATGTCCGAGCTGACGCCCCACAATCGCGACCGCCTGATCGGCAACACGCTGCTGTCGTTCCTGTTTCGCGACTATCATCGCTACGCCAAGGAGAACTTCCCGCTCCTCAAGACCTTCAAGGCGGGGCTGTTCGCCGACGAGGCGCGCGCGCCCGGCCCCTATGGCTCGAACCGAGACATGGTGTCTTATTTCCACCACGTCCGCGACGCCAACTGCAACGCCATGAACTCGATCGTCAAGGCGTGGCTGGCCGACATCGACCGCAAGATCATGCGGGTCATGGATTCGGGCGAGGAGGTCTCGCCGACCATCGCCGCCTATGTCCAGGCCAACCGTTTCCTGCGCCACTCCGAGCTTTACAAGGGCGCCAAGCACAGCCTGCAAAGCATCTGCCTGACGGGCAGCAACACCGCGCTGCATCTGTGCTGGTGCTTGGTCGAGGGGGCGATCTTCCTGGCCTCGTACCCCACCGTCGAGGATTACCTGGCCCTGGTCCGCCGCAGCCGCAAGGAATTGCTGCCGCTCGCCTCGGGCAGCCTGGGCATGGTGGTGACCTATCTCGACGCCTCGGGCCTGCATCCCCACGACGGCGTCGCCAGCAACCCGCCCGGCCCCGACACCCATGCGCTGAAGCTGCAAAAGGACGCCAACGGCGACGACATCATGCGCCTCGACCCCGGCCCCATCCGGCCCTTCATGAATCCCGGCGACCCCTACTACACCGGCTGCCCGGCGTTCTATGTCGGCGGGATGATCGAGACCTATCTGGAGATCGTTTGCGACGTGGCGCTGCACTACAACGTCTTCCCGGTCGGGGAAGGAGTCGCGGTTTTGGCGTAGGCTGGTTTTATGCCTGCTTGACTCGCATGCCCCTTTGACCAAGCGGGCGCGGTGGAAAGCGGATGAGAAACACCAAGGACACCAAGGACACCAAGGGAGCGGCGATTCGCCCGTACAGTCCCGGTTTCTTGGTGACTCTTGGTGGCCTTGGTGCCTTGGTGGTGAACCTTTTTTCTGAACTGTCCTCAATGGCGGGTCAGTTCTAATCCTCGAACGCCTCGAACGGTTCGCCCGCCTCGCGTTCGCGGAAGCCGAAGAACGCGAAGCTGCGGGCGATGTGGTCGGGCAGCGGCGCGATGATGCGCAGGGTGCCGCCGGTGGGGTGCGGCATCAGGATGGCGCGGGCGTGGAGGTGCATCTTGCGGCTGACGCCCTCGCCGGCCAGGAAGGCGTCCTTGCCGCCATATTTGCCGTCGCCCAGGATGGGCGTTTCCAGCAGCGCGCAATGGGCGCGCAGTTGGTGGGTGCGGCCGGTGCGCGGCTCCATCTCCAGCCAGGCGGCCTTGCGCACGTCCTCGACCACCCGGTACCAGGTGACGGCGCGCTTGCCCTCGTCGAGATCGATCGCCATCTTCTCGCCGGCCCGGCCGGGCAGCTTGGCGAGCGCCGCGTCGATGCGGCCCATGCGCGGCTTGGGGACCCCCACCACCAGCGCCCAATAGAGCTTGCGGGCGGCGCGGCTTTTGAACGCGGCGGCCAGCTTGGCGGCCGCCTGCGCGGTGCGGCCCAGCAGCAAGAGGCCGCTGGTGTCCTTGTCCAGGCGATGGACCAGACGGGGGCGGTCGGGCAGATCGAAGCGCAGCGCGTCGAGCATCGCGTCGATATGGTGGTCGGCCATGCCGGTGCCACCCTGCACCGCCAGCCCGGCCGGCTTGTTGATGGCGATGACGTGCTCGTCGCGATACAGCACGGTGTCGCGCAGCAGCTTGGCCTCGTGCTCGGAGATCTCGCGCGGCTCGAAGGCCAGCGGATGGTCGGGCGCCTCGCGCAACGGCGGCACGCGGACCTGCTGGCCGGGCTCCAGCCGTTGGTTGGCCTTGGCGCGTTTGCCATCGACCCGCACT
>JADGAL010000172.1 GCA_015232025.1 Alphaproteobacteria bacterium | reverse complement strand
CCCCGGCGCGAAGGGCGTGCGCGGCGGCAAGGCGGCCAGCCGCTTGGCGATCCAATCGGCGTGGGCGGCCGCGAATCGCAGGCCCTGGGCCTCGCCGGCCCGCTTGGGCAGCACCACGGTGACGCCGTCGCCATCGGTGTCGACCCGCAGCGACAGGCGCTTGGCGCGGCCGCTGCGCCGCAGGGTCAAAGGCACGGCGGTATCGCCGATGAGCAGGGAATGGCTGGTGGCCAACGCCGGCTACTCGCTTTGCGGGCCGCGGCTTTGATCGCCGTTCAGCTTGCGCCACAGGCGCAGCAGCAGCTTGCGCGACTCGTCGAGCAGCAGCACCGACGAGGCCACCAGGGCGGCGGCGCCCCACTCGCCCAGGGTCAGCGCGGTGGTGTGGAACACCGCCTGGGCCGGCGACCAATGGACGGCCACGCCTTGCAGCGCGACCACGGCCAGGATGGCCACCCACAGCTTGCCATTGCGGAACAGGCCGGGCTGGAAGGCCGAGCCGGCGCCGACGCGGGCGTTGAACAGGTTGAAGAACTGGAACAGCACGAAGGTGGTGAAGGCCAGCGTGGTGGCCGCCTCGGGGTGGTTGGTCAGCGCCCAGACATAGGTGGCCAGGGTGCCCACCGCCATCGTGCCGCCATAGGTCAGCACGCGGAGCAGGCGGCGGCGGGTCAGGATCGCCTCGCCGCGCGGCCGGGGCGGGTCGCCCATCACGTCCTGGCGCGGCGGGTCGAAGGCCAGCGCCATGGCCGGCGGGCCGTCCATGATGATGTTGACCCACAGGATCTGGATGGGATCGAAGGGCACCGGCAGACCGGCCAGCGGCGCGGCCAGCACGGTCAGCAGGGCGCCGACATTGGTGGAAAGCTGGAAGCGCACGAATTTGACGATGTTCTCGTAGATCCGCCGGCCTTCGCGCACCGCCTTGACGATGGTCGCGAAATCGTCGTCGGTCAGCACCATGGTGGCGGCCTCGCGCGCCACGTCGGTGCCGGTGCGGCCCATCGCCACGCCGATGTCGGCGGCGCGCAGGGCGGCGGCGTCGTTGACGCCGTCGCCGGTCATCGCCACCACCTCGCCGTTGTGCTGCAAGGCGTTGACGATCTTGACCTTGTGCTCGGGGGCGACGCGGGCGAACACGGCGATCTGATCGACCCGCTCGGCCAAATCCTGGGCGCTCATGCGGTCCAACTCGGCGCCCACGATCACCTCGCCGTCGAGGTCCAGTTCGCGGGCGATGGCGGCGGCGGTGGCGCGGTGATCGCCGGTGATCATCTTGACGGCGATGCCGGCCTCGCGGCACGAGGCGATGGCCGCCTTGGCCTCGGGGCGGGGCGGGTCCATGATGCCGATCAGGGCCAGCAGGACCAGATCGTTGGCGTGGGCCTGGACATTCTCGGGGTCGAAACCGGCCTTCGGCACATGCGCTCCGGCCACCGCCAGGACGCGCAGGGCGCGCGACGCCAGCCGGTTGATCTCGTGCTCAAGGGCGTGCCGATCCAACGGCACCGGCCCATGCGGTCCCATCACCCGGTCGCAGCGCCCGGCCAGCACGTCGGGGGCGCCCTTCATGCAGACCCGCACCATGCCGTCCTCGGCATGGAAGGTCGCCATGAACTTGTGTTCGGATTCGAAGGGGATTTCGGCCAGCCGGGGGACTTCGGCGCGCCGGTCCGGTTGGCCGGCGCATTCGGCCAGCGCCACCAGGGCGCCCTCGGTCGGGTCTCCGATCACCTGGCCGTCGCGCAAACGGCTGTCGTTGCACAACAGGCCGCAATCGATCGCCTCGCGCAAGGTATCGGGCGCCTCGCCGCCATCGGCCGCCGCGACGCCGTTGTCGCCGACCTGGAAATGGCGGCCGGCATGGACGATCTCGCGCACCGTCATGCGGTTCAGCGTCAGGGTTCCGGTCTTGTCCGAGCAGATCACCGTGGTGCTGCCCAGCGTCTCGACGGCGGACAGCCGCTTCACGATGGCGCCGCGCCGGGTCATTTGATACATGCCCACCGCCAAGGTCACGGTGACCACGGCGGGCAGCCCCTCGGGGATGGCGGCCACCGCCAGGGCGATCGCGGTCAGAACGATGTGGACCAGCGGCTCGCCGCGCCACAGCCCCATCACCAGGATGACCGCCACCACCACGCCGGCGATCAGGGCCAGGCGCTTGCCCAGCGAATCCAGCTTTTCCTGCAACGGGGTGGCGCCGGGTTGGGCGGCGTGCAGCATGCCGACCAGCCGGCCGATCTCGGTGCCGGCGCCGGTGCCGGTGACCAGCACCTCGCCGCGGCCCCGCGTCACGACGGTGTTCATGAACACCATGTCGCCGCGCTCGGCCAGGGCGGCGTCGTCGGCCACCGCGTCGATCGTCTTGACGACCGCCATCGACTCGCCGGTCAGGGTGGATTCGTCGATCTCCAGGCTGTGCGCCTGGAGCAGCCGGCCATCGGCGGGAACGCGGTCGCCGGCCTCGATCAGCAGCAGGTCGCCGGGCACCACCTCGTCCGAGGGCAGGCGCAGCACGCGGCCCTGGCGCCGCAGCCGCGACTGGTGGGCCAGCATGCCCTTCAAGGCGTCGAGAATCCGTTCGGCGCGGTGCTCCTGATAGAAGCCCAGCCCGGCGTTGAACAGCACCACCACGGCGATCACCGCCATGTCGCCCAGATCGCCGATCACGCCGGCCAAGCCGGCGGCGGCGATCAGGACCAGGGTCAGCACGCTTTTGAACTGGTCCAGGAACTGCCGCCAGGCGGGGCGCGGCGGCTGCTCGGGCAGGCGGTTGGGACCGTGGCGCTCCAGGCGCAGCCGCGCCTCGTCCTCGGTCAGTCCGTCACGCGGGTCGGTGCCCAGGCGGTGGGCCACCTCGGCGGGGCTGTGCGCCCACCACGCCTGACTTTCGGATTTGGTGCGGTCGCCGACATCCATGCCGATATCTGTGCCACGCCGCGCCGCGCATCGTCAATGGCGGGTGGTGTGGTCCAGGACGTGCAGGCTGAACATCCCGTCACCGAAGGTCGCGACCGGGTTCCAGCCGGCTTGGCGGGCCAGCCAGTGGAATTCGGCGTCGCCGTATTTGTACGAGTACTCGGTATGGATCGGTTCGCGCCGGCCCAGGGTGAAGCGTTGCCCGGCGGCGCGCACCCGCTGGCCGGCGCGGCTGACCACCTCGATCTCGACGCGGCTTTGGCGGGCGTCCCAACGCGCCGAGTGCTCGAAGGCCGACAGATCGAAATCGCCGTCCAATTCGCGATTGATGCGGGCCAGGATGTTCAGGTTGAAGGCGGCGCTCAGGCCGCGGCGGTCGTTGTAGGCGGCGGTCAGCAGGCGCTCGTCCTTCTTGACGTCGACGCCGACCAGCATCAACGAGCGCGGCCCCAGCAAGGTGGCGCAGCGGGCCAGGAAGTTGACCGCCAGCCGTGGCGACAGATTGCCGATCGTGCTTCCAGGAAAGAAGCCCAGGGCCGGCGCCGCCGGCTCGTTGGGCAGGTCCAACTCGGCCAGGTAATCGGCGCACACCGGGGTGACGGGCAGCTCGGGGCGGCTCTCGGCGAAGCGCTTGGCCGACTCGGTCAACGGCTGGCGCGCGATGTCGACCGGCACATAGGCCAAGGGCTGGTCCAGCGCGTCGAGCAGCATCCGCGCCTTGCGGCTTGAGCAGCCGCCGAACTCGATCACCCGCCGTCCCGAACCGGCCAATCGCGCCACGTCCTCGGCGTGGCGTTCCAGCAGGCCCACCTCGCTGCGGGTCAGATAATATTCGTCCAGCCGGCAAATCTCTTCGAACAGCGCGACGCCTTCCGCGTCGTACAGATATTTGCAGGGAATGCGCTTGCGCTCGCGCGACAGGCCGCGCAGTACCGCCATGCGGAAATTGTTCCGGTTCACCGATCCTCCGCCAAACGTAGGCCGGCGAACTGCCAGCGGGCCGCCGGGGGAAAGAAGTTGCGATAGCTGGCTCGCAAATGGCCGACCGGACTGGCGAAGCTGCCGCCCCGCAGGACCATCTGGTTGACCATGAACTTGCCGTTGTACTCGCCCAGGGCGCCCGCGCCGGGACGAAAGCCCGGCCACGGGCGATAGGCGCTGGCCGTCCATTCCCAGGCGTCGCCGAACATCTGGCGCGGACCTTGGCCGGGCCGGGCGGGCAGCGGTCGCAGGGCGCCCATGTTGCCCTCGACCGGCACCGTCCGGGCGACGGCCTCCCATTCCTCCTCGGTCGGCAGACGGGCGCCGGCCCAGCGGGCGTAGGCGTCGGCCTCGTACCAGGACAGATTGACCACCGGCGCCGCGTCGTCCAGGTCCACCTCGCCGTGCAGGGTCATTTGGCGTCCGTCGGGCCGCCAATAAAGGGGGGCCGCCCAATCTCCGGCGCGCGCCGCGTCCCATCCGTCCGACATCCACCACTCCGGCCGGAGATATCCGCCCCGGGCGACGAAGGCGCGGAATTCGCCGTTGGTGACCAAACGGTCGGCCAGCCGGAACGGCCGCAGCCAGACGGCGTGGCGCGGCCCCTCGTTGTCGAAGGCGAAGCCCGGTCCGTCATGGCCGATCTCGACCAGCCCGCCGGGATGCTCGACCCAATCCAGCGGCGGCGCGTCGCCATGGGTGGCCGGCGGCGGCGGGGCGTAGGCGGGATTCAGGGGGTTCAGCGAGAACAGGTGCAGGATGTCGGTCAGCATCAATTCCTGGTGCTGGCGCTCGTGCTCGACGCCCAAGGCCAGGATGGCGGCGGGCGGATCGCTTTGGGCCAACACCGCCTCGGTGACCCAGGCCCGATAGGACAGCACGCGGTCCAGCGTGGGGCGGGTCATCAGGCCGCGCCGGTGGCGGGGCGGACGCGGCCCCACCGCCTCGTAATACGAGTTGAACAAGGTGGCGAAGGCGGGATCGAACGGCGCCAGCCTCAAGAAGGTTTCGAAGAACCAGCTCGTATGCGCCAGGTGCCACTTGGTCGGGCTGGCGTCGGGCATCGACTGGGCGCCCATGTCCTCGGCCGCGAGCGGCGCCGCCAATCGCTCGGTCTCGGCGCGCGCGGCGGCGAAGTCCAGGTGCATCATCCACTCCAAGATGGGCCGGGCAATCTTCCGGAAACAGATGGCCGGCGGCTCCGGCCGCCGCCGCACAAGGTCGTACCCCCTCAGCGCATCTTATAAAGATCGGCCAATGGCCACACCTCCAGCCTACAACGACGGACAGTAGTTCGAATGTCCAGGCAAGGAGCCTAGCCAATATTTAGCCGGCCCTTCCGCACATAAAACAACGCAGGGTGATGGATGATGGCGCAATTCGCAGATATGGTGTCGGAACACATCCCTAACCTTCGTCGCTATGCCAAGGTACTCGTCCGCGATTCGATACACGCCGAGGATCTTGTGCAGGACTGTCTGGAACGTGCCATATCGCGTGAACATCTTTGGCGACAGGGAACCAATCTGCGCGCTTGGCTGTTCACCATTCTCCACAACCTCTACATCAATCAATATCTGCGCCACGGCTCGGTCGCCACCTTGGTGCCATTGCTTGACGAGCACGCCTCGGTGTCGTGCCCGGCGCGCCAGGTCCACAATCTGACGCTCAAGGATCTGGCCCGCGCGCTCGACGACCTGCCCGAGCAGGAGCAGCAGGTGGTGTTGATGGTTGGCCTCGAGGGCATGCAATACGAGGACGCGGCGACCGCGCTGGGCGTGCCGATGGGCACGGTGAAAAGCCGCCTGTCACGCGCCAGGCGGCGTTTGCGCAAGCTGATGGATGGCGAGGCGCGCAGGCCAACGCCGCCGCGTCGCCCGCGCCCCGGCATCACGCAGCCGCGCGCTTGATCGGGGAGGCGACGAAATGATCGTTCGATACTTGCGCGGCGCGCTGGGTGGCTTGGCGTTGCTGGGCTTGGCGGCGTGCGAGGGCGGCGGCGGGATGGACCGCGCCGCGATCGGCACGGTGGGCGGCGCCGCGCTGGGTGGTTTGGCCGGCGCGCAGTTCGGGGGTGGAACCGGCCAACTGGTCGCCACGGCGGCCGGCACGCTGCTGGGCGCGGTGGTCGGCGGCCAATTGGCCAAGGATCTCGCCCCCGTCGACCAGACGGCGGCGGCGGCGGCCGAGCGTCGCGCCTTGGCGCAGAACGCCCCGGTCACCTGGACCAACCCCGACACCGATCGTAGCGGCACGGTCGAGCCCTTGCGGACCTATCAGTCGGACGGGCGCTATTGCCGCGAATACGTCCACACCGTCTATATCGACGGCCGCGCCGAACGCGCCCACGGCACCGCCTGCCGCGAGGCGGACGGAACCTGGGCGTTGATCGGGTGACGGAACAATCGGCCCGCCTTCCCGTTGAAAGACATGGTCGCACGGCATCCCACGTCTCGATGTCGTGCCCTGATACCTCCCTGCCAACTGGGGCCGGCCCAGGGTCGGCCCCTTTTTTGGGTTCTCAGCGCCCGTAGCTGGCCACCCCGTCGGGGCTGGTCAGCCCCAACTGCGAGGCGGCGACCACCGCGCGGGTGCGGTTGTTGACGTTCAACGCCTTCAAGATGGCGGTGACGTGCAGCTTGACCGTGCCTTCGGCCAGTTGCAGCACGCGGGCGATTTCCTTGTTCGACTTGCCCTGGCCCAACAGCATCAGCACTTCGCGCTGACGCGGCGTCAGGAACGAGGCCGCGTTCTCGGAGGCGCTTCCGCCGGATTCGCCGGAATGCGGCCCGCCCTGGTCGAGAAGGGCCGGCGGCAGATAGACGCCGCCCGACAGCACCAGCTTCAGGGCGCTGAGCATCACCCGGCTGGACGAGGTCTTGGGGATGAAGCCCGCCGCGCCCAGATTGACCGCCTGCAAGACGTGGCGGCGGTCGTCCGAGGCCGACAGGATGATGATCGGCACGGTGCTGGGCAGCATCTCGCGCAACAACTTCAGGCCCTCGTTCCAGGGCATCCCCGGCATGGACAGGTCCAGCAGCACGATGTCGATCTCGCTTTCGCGCTCCGCCACCGCCAACGCTTGGCCGTAGTCGCTGGCCTCGACGATTGTGATCCCGCCATCGAGTTGCTCCAGCACATGCCTCAGACCATCGCGGAACAACTCGTGGTCGTCGGCGATCAGGATTTTGGTCACCTTGTCACCCGTGAACACGTCGGCCACCTTTCAGTTTCGTCGAGGTCTCTCTTGGTCCGAAGGGTAGCCCAAGGCCGATCCGAATGGAATTCCATTTTTGCAGTGCGGCAGAGGCCCGAACCAAGGAATTACAAGGCGCTCCGGTTCTACGGCACTCGCGACATACTTCAGGCATAACATTGGACTTCATGGATGGGTTCAATGAATTCCACCATCCGCCCCTCACATGCCTTGGTGATATTTCGCTTCGGACGAAGGTCGTGC
>JADGAL010000171.1 GCA_015232025.1 Alphaproteobacteria bacterium | reverse complement strand
TGGGTGGTGGCGCGCGGCATCACCCGGCCGTTGCGCGCCCTGCGGGTCGGCATGCTGGAGATCGCGGCCGGACGGCTGAACCAGCCGATTCCCGACCTCGAACGCCGCGACGAGATCGGCGAAATGGCCGAGGCCCTGCGCACCCTGAGGAACCATGTGGTGGCCCGCCTCGCCGCCGACGAGCGCTCGCTTCTGCTGTCCGAGGCGTTGGGGCAAAGCCCGTCGATGGTGATGGTCACCGACGCCGAGGGGACCATCCTTTACGTCAACCGCCGCTTCACCGAGTTGAGCGGCTACCTGCCGGAAGAGGCGGTGGGCAAGACGCCGCGCCTGCTGAAATGGGAGGGCACCCCCGCCGAAACGCACGACCGGCTGTGGCGGGCGATCACCGAGGGCCACGAGTGGCGCAGCGAGATCGAGGATCGCCGCAAGAACGGCCAACCCTTCTGGGCGATGGCCACCATCGCGCCGATCCGCGACCGCGACGGGGTGATCACCCACTTCATTTCGACCCACGAGGACATCACCGAGCGCAAGCTGGCCGAGGCGGCGCTGGAAGCCGCGCGCGACTCGGCCGAGGTCGCCAACCGGGCCAAGTCCGACCTGCTCGCCAATATGAGCCACGAGCTTCGCACGCCGCTCAACGCGATCATCGGCTTCTCCTCGGCGATGCGCGGCGAGCTGTTCGGCCCGGTGGGCGACCGCTACAAGGAATATCTGGGCGACATCCAGTCCTCGGGCGAACATCTGCTGGAATTGATCGAAGACATCCTGGACGTCTCGGCGATCGAGGCGGGCAAGCTCACCTTGCGCATCGAGCCCGTCGATCTGCCGCGCATCGTCGCCGAGGCGGTCAAGCTGGTCTCAAGCCGCGCCGAGGCGGGTGGCGTCGCGCTGCTGATCGACATGGCCGGGGCGCCGCCGCTGTCCGCCGACTCCCGGCGGGTCAAGCAGATCATCCTCAACCTGCTGACCAACGCCGTGAAGTTCACCCCCGAGGGCGGGCGGGTGACCCTGTCGGTGCGCCCCGCGGCGGGCGGCGTCGAAATCGTCGTCGAGGACACCGGCATCGGCATGGACCAGGCGGGCCTCGCCCTGGCGCTCAGCCCGTTCGGCCAGGTCGACAGCGCCTATGCCCGCCGCAACCACGGCACCGGCTTAGGCCTGCCGCTGACCCGAGGCCTCGCCGAGGCGCATGGCGGCCGCCTGGACCTCTCCAGCGCGCCCAGCCAGGGAACCCGCGCGCGCGTCCATCTGCCATCCGAGGCCGAGGTCCGGGTTTAAGCCGGCATGACGATTTCCGTGGCGCGGGTGGCGCGGTGGGCGAAGATCACGCCGCCGCCCGGCTCGCCCACCGCCAGGGCGGCGTGGACCCATAGGAAGACCTCGTCGAGCCGCGAATCGGCGATCAGGATGGCCACCTCGTCGCGTTCGATGCCCTCGACGACGGCGGCCCGGCGGCCCGACCAGTCGGCGACCGCGTGGCGCGACTTGAAGAACACGGCGGAATGGACGCCCAACTCGGCGGCCAGGCGTTCCAGGAAGGCGGGGCCGCGGCCCGACTCGACCACGCAGGTGATGACGTGGTGGCTCATCAGTCGTGGCTCGTCAGCTTGTCGATGATCTCGGGCGGGATGTGGGTGGCCGCCTTCTCGACGGCGACCACATACATGAATCCCATGCCGGGCGTGTCGAGCTGGCCGGCGATGAACATGCGCTCGAAGACGTGGTTGAGCTGCTCGCGCGACACCGCCACGGTGATGACCTCCTTCTCGGCGTTGACCGCCGCCGACAGCACGCCCAGATTCTGGCGCATGCCGGTGCCGCGCGCGTAATGGACGGTGGCGCCCTCGGCGCCCGCCTCGACGGCGGTGCGCACCACCGCGTCGGCGCGACCGCGCTGCACGATGCAGGTGATCAGATGGACGTCGGTAAGAACCGGAATTTGTCGCGTCATGCCATCGCTCCCGCCGACGCCGGCCGCAGCCGGGTGGTGCGCAGCCGCACCCAGAGTCCAAGGACGAGCACCGACAGGATGGGGCACACCGACGCCATCGCCAGCATGCCGAATCCCTCGACGGCGCCCACCGTGTGGCCAAAGCCCAGGCCCATCGCCAGCACCAGCGGCACGGTCACCGGCCCGGTGGTCACGCCGGCCGAATCCCAGGCGATGCTGGCCACCTCGCGCGTCGACAGGGCGGTCAGGACCAGGGCCAGCGCGTAGCCCGGCACCAGCATCCAGGCCAGCGGCACGCCAAACACCATCTTGACGACGCCCAAGCCCAGCCCGGCCCCCACGCCGGCCGCGACGGCGTAAATCAGGCCCGACTTGCGGAAGGCGCCGTTGGTCAGCGTCTCGACGGTGCGCCCCAGCGCGTCCAGGGCGGGCTCGGCCAAGGTGGCGCCGAAGCCCAGCATCAACGCGAAGGCCAGCGCCACCGCGATGCCCAGCGAACCGGGGTAAAGCGGCGAGCCGTGGATGGCGGGGCTGACCGCGAAGGCGCCCGGCACGGCGGCGCCCGATTGGCCGCCCAGCAGGGTCAGGCCATAGGTCAGCCCCAAATTGAAGATCACCATGCCGACCACGGCCAGCAGGATGCCGTAGGCGACCACGACGCGCTCCTCGATCTCGACCTTGGCCACTTGGCGCGCCACGACGATCAGAAACGCCACCAGCGGCACCACGGCGCGCAGCCCGCCCACCACCTCGGCCCAGGGCGAAACCTCCCACCAGGGCGGCACGCCATGCGCCACCTCGGCCGGCGCGATCGGCGGGGCGCCCAGCCACACCGCGAGTCCCAGCAGCAGCACCCCCAAGACCGGAAACAGCGAGGCCAGCGTCACGATGCCGAACCCGGCCGTCGAGCTTTCGCCGCGCCCGGCCGCCGAGGCGACGCCGATGCCCAGCGCCAGGACCAGCGGCACGGTGACCGGCCCGGTGGTCACGCCGCCGCAATCCCAGGCCAGCGGGACCACGTCGGCGAGTTGCGGAACGCCGCTCATCCAGGCGGTCAGCGCCAGAACCGGCACGGTGGCGGCGAAAATGATCGGCTTGATCGGCCAGCCGCGCACGAACATCAGCATGCCGACCACCGCCGCCAGCCCGACCCCAAGCCCGACCACCAGCACCAGCGCGTCCGCCCATCGGTCGAGCAGGGCGTGCAGCAGCGGCGCGCGGTGGAACTCGACGATCGCTCCGGCGGTCTTCAAGGCGCCGATCGCCGGCTCGGCGTAGGTGACGCCGACCCCCAGCGCGAACGCCACCATCAGCACCACCGACAGCGGCGAGCGTTGGGGCAGGGCGTGGCCGATCCTTTCGCCGAAGGGCATCAAACCGACCCGCAATCCCTCGATGAACAGCATCAGGCCGACGATGGTGGCCACCAACCCGCCCGCCACCATCCAGGCGTCCTCGACGCCCTGGCGCAGAATCAAGATCTGGAACAGCACGAGGTAGACCGCCAGCGGCGTGACCGCCAGAAGCTGGTCCTTGAAGCGCACCCCGACATAGGGCGCCAGGATGCGCCACAGATCGCGCGGCCCCAGCCGCACGCGGGACGGCCCGCCCCCGGCCTTGGCCTTCAGGCGGGTCAGCTTGGAATAGCTGATCGCCACCTTGCGGACGGAGGTCTCGCGGCGGAAATCGCCATAGCGGATTTTGATCTCTGCCGACATCGCCCACCCCTTCGCGGCGGGCATTTTGCCCTGTCGCAAGGGGATAAGGAAATGTTTAGAGCATGGCGCGTCAAATCCGACGCGCCATGCGACCGGCGGCCCCGCCTTCCCGGCTCGTCAAATGACGATGCCGTTCAGCAGCCTTCGCGTTAATAGGGCGCGCCCCGCCCGGCCAGGAAGTCGGCCTCGTCGGGCGTGGTGGCGCGGCCCAGCGCCGCGTTGCGGTGGGGGAAGCGGCCGAAGCGCTCGATCACCGAGCGATGACGCAGGGCGTAGTCCAAGCCGCCCGGATCGTCGTTCCAGCGGCGGAACAGCGCCACGGCGCGCTTCTGGTCGGACAGGTTCTCGCTGTGCTCGAAGGGCAGGAACAGGAAGCGCCGCTGCGTGGTGTCAAGCAGCGCGTCGTCGCCCCGGTCGACCCCGATTCGCGCCCAGGCCAGCGCCCGCGCGTCGGTCGAATAGGCGCGTTCGGTGCCTCGGAACATGTGGCGGGGAACCTGGTCGAGCAGCAGCACCAGGGCCAGCAGCCCGTGCGGCGTGCCGGCCCAGTCGTCGAGGTGGCCCTCGGCGGCCATCTCCCACAGATCGGCGAAGCGCCGGTTGACCTCGCGGTCGAGCCAGCGGTCTTCGAGGAACCAGCGTGGTCGCGCCTCGGCCGAGAACCAGAATTCGAGAAGGGCGTCGGAGGCGTGGAGCGGGGATTCGGCCATTCCCGGAATATGGGGGCGCCGAAGGCGGCCTCAAGACGGGCCGGCCCGCAAGGGGCCAAGCCCGTCTTTTGGTCGGGTCGGGTTAGGCGCGGATGCCGGCCGCCTTCACCTTCTCGTCGACATAGGGCTCGAACTTCTTGAAGTTCTTCTCGAACCGGCCGGCGACGTCCTTGGCGGCGGCGTCATAGGCGGTCTTGTCCGTCCAGGTCGCCTTGGGCTGCAACACCTCGGCGGGCACGTCGGGGCAGCCCTGGGGAACCAGCACGCCGAAATTGGGGTCGGGCGTGAAGCCCGCCTTGGCCAGACGGCCATCCAGCGCCGCCCGCATCATGGCGCGGGTGTGCTTGATCTTCATGCGCTCGCCGACGCCGTAGCCGCCGCCGCTCCAGCCGGTGTTGACCAGCCAGCACTTGGCGCCGTGCTTGGTCATCATGTCGCCCAGCAGCTTGGAATAGGCGCTGGGATGGCGCGGCATGAAGGGGGCGCCGAAGCACGACGAGAACGTCGCCTGCGGCTCGAGCACGCCCTTTTCCGTGCCGGCCACGCGGGCGGTGTAGCCCGACAGGAAGTGGTACATCGCCTGCTCGGGCGAAAGCTGGCTGATCGGCGGCAGCACGCCGAAGGCGTCGGCGGTCAGCATCACGATGTTCTGCGGATGGCCCGAGCGGCCGGTGTCGCTGGCGTTCGGAATGAAGGACAGCGGGTACGAGGCGCGGGTGTTCTCGGTCAGCGTGGCGTCGTCGAGGTCCAGGCGCCGCGTGTCCATCTGCATCATCACGTTTTCAAGGATGGTGCCGAACCGCTTGGTGGTGGTGAAAATCTCGGGCTCGGCCTCGGCGCTCAGCTTGATGACCTTGGCGTAGCAGCCGCCTTCGAAATTGAACACCCCGTTGGGACCCCAGCCATGCTCGTCGTCGCCGATCAGGGTGCGCGAGGCGTCGGCCGACAGCGTGGTCTTGCCGGTGCCCGACAGGCCGAAGAAGATCGCCACGTCGCCGTCCGGCCCGACATTGGCCGAGCAGTGCATCGGCATGATGCCCTTGGCCGGCAGCAGGTAGTTCAGCACCGAGAAGATCGACTTCTTGATCTCGCCGGCATACGAGGTGCCGCCGATCAGCACGATGCCGCGGCGGAAATCGACCAGGATGAACACCTCGGAATTGGTGCCGTCGATTTCGGGAATGGCGTGGAAGCGCGGCGCCTGGATCACCGTGAAGGCCGGCTTGAAGTCCTTCAGCTCGTCCTGGGTCGGCTGGATGAACATGTTGCGGGCGAACAGGTTGTGCCAGGCGGTCTCGTTGATCACCCGCACGGGCAGACGGTGCTCGGGGTCGGCGCCGGCCCAGCAATCCTGCACGAAGATGTCGCGGCCTTGCAGATAGGCCAGCATGCGCGCCATCAGCCCGTCGAACTGCGCCTGCGACATCGGGCGGTTGACGGCGCCCCAGTCGACATCGGCCTCGGTATGGGCGTCGCGCACGATGAATTTGTCATTGGGCGAGCGGCCGGTGTGATGGCCGGTGCGGACGACCAGCGGTCCGCCATGCGCCATGGTTCCCTCGCGCCGCCGGATGGCCTCTTCATAGAGCGCCGGGGTCGAGTAGTTCCAATGGGCGACATCGATATTGCGGATACCGTGGTTCTCCAGCCCGTAGCTGCTGAGGAAGGGTCCGACCTGCTGCACCTGCATCTCCTCGCGTGTGTTCCGCGGCTTTGGGATCGCGCCGCTTTCTCGACGGCAGGGAAGGTAACGCGCCCGGTCCGCCAAGGCAACCGGCTGCTGCGGCAGCCCGCCCATGCGGGAGAGGGATGGCTCACCCTTTCGGGTCCACTCCTTGGGATAGCGCGTGGCGCAAATCGTCGGGCGTTTCGACCATGCGGTCGAAGGCCACGCGCCGCACGGTCTCGCCCCGCGCCAGATCGCAGCCGTCGGGATCGACGGCGACCAGACGCCAGTCGCCCGTGTCGAAGCCGGCGGACAGGATGTCGGGCTCGGCTTCGGCGATGCGGGCGGCCGGCTCGGCCAGGCCGCGCAAGGGGTCGTCGATCCACACCGCGCGGGCGAAGCCGCCCACCCAATGGGCGCGCTCGACCTCGACCCGGTGAAAGGCGAAATCGCCGAAGCCGGCATAGGCCGCCGCCGCCGGATGGCGGGCCAAAAAACGCGCCCGGTGGGCGGGATCGTCGCTCCGCGCCACGCGGCCGGTCACCGTGACCCGCGGGTCCTCCTGCGGATTGGCGGCGCCGCTTCGCGCCTCGAACAGCAGCGAGACGCGGGCGTCGACGGCCAGATTGCGGCTGTGCTCGGACAGTTGCGACAACAGCAGCAGCGGCGCGCCGCCGTGATCGGTGGCCACGGCCACCAGCGAGGCATAGGGCGCGCCATCGGCCATCAGGGTGGCCAGGGCGGCGCGGTCGCAGCCACGCATCAAGCGACGGATCGCCTGACGGTGGCCCAAGGGGGCGGGGTCGTTTATCATCCCCCGACAGTGAGGCCGGTCCTGCCCATCGTCAAGGCGGGGCGGCAACGCCGCGCGCATTGTTCCGCCCGGCATCAACCAGGAGAACGCCATGAGAAGCCCCTTCGCCGCCCTCGCGCTGGCCGCCACCGTCGCGCTGCTGGCCCCCGCCTTCGCCGACACCGCCTTGGCCGCCAACCTCGAGATCCGCGACGCCTTCGCCCGCGCCACGCCCGGCATGGCGCCCAATGGCGGCGCCTTCATGACCATCGTCAACAACGGCTCCGAGCCCGACCGCCTGGTCTCGGCCGCCGCCCCGGTCTCGAAGACCACCGAACTGCATACCCACGACACCGACGGCCAGGGGGTGATGCGCATGCGCAAGGTCGAATTCATCGCGGTGCCGGCCGGCGGCACGGTCCGACTGGCGCCGGGCGGTTATCACGTCATGTTCATGGGCCTGCAATCGCCGCTCAAGGAGGGCGACAAGTTCCCGATCACCCTGACCTTCGAACGCGCCGGCAAGATGACCTTCGACATGCCCGTGGTGGCGATGGGCGCCATGGGAATGGGCATGGGCGGCGGCATGATGCACAAGGGGCATTGATCGACGCGCCTATTTGAGGGCGCGGTGGAAAGCGGATGGGAA
>JADGAL010000170.1 GCA_015232025.1 Alphaproteobacteria bacterium | reverse complement strand
AACTCGCCGGGGGCGGCCAGCCGGCGGCGCAGGGCCGGCACGCGCTCGTCCTCCATGCCGGGTTCCAGCTTCGGCCCATCGGGAATCGCCGGCCAGCCGCCCGCCTCGGCCAGGGCGCGGTAGCGGGTCAGCGCCTGGCGCAACAGCCCATAGGCTTCGGATTTGGGCGCCCGCGCCGCGGCCAGCGCGCCGGGGTCGTCCGAGCCCATCGCCTCGGCCAGGAACGTCGCCCCGTCGAATGTCGGATGCTTGATGGTCCAGTCGTCCTGCGCGACCCGCGGTTCGATCTGGCCCTGGGCGAGGTCGCGGGCATGACGCACCAGACCGTCGCTGAGCAGCAATTCGAGCAGCGCCGCCGCCGCCGCGTCGCCCGAGGCGGCGGCATGGCGCGCCTTGGCGATCGCCGGCAGGTGATAGCCGGCCGGGTCGATGGCGTGCGACGAGGCCGCTTCCAGCGCGGCCAGCGCCTTCTCGCCGCGCGCCGTCAGGCCCAACCCCTCGACCCAGACAGGGCTATTGGCGCGCGCGCCGTAGATCTGGCGCAGCAGGGCCAAGGACAGGCGTTCGTCCTGTCCGGCGAGCGCCGAGGCCACGGCGCCCGCCAGAGGCGGGGCGACCACGGCCGGCGCGTTCGCCAGGGCGGGCGAGGTCGCCAGCAGTCCTGCGGTCAAGGCGAAGGCGATCGTGGTGCGGTGACGGAACGATGACACTATCTGGTACCCCCATGGCCTCTCATTAGCGCGGGATCGCCGCTCGCGCAACACGTGGGTTCCTTCGGCGCGATGGCCAAACCAACAGGATCGGAAGAGACGCGCCGCACTCCGGCTTCCTCCCGTCTACTCCAGATGGGTAGCCCAAAGGATTGGGTCAACGGGAAATCGGCAGCACGCCGCCATCCCAGCGGGCCACCAAAAGGCGGGCCAGCAGCGCGCCGATCAGGCTGAGAACCGCCATCACCGCGAAGGCCAGTCCGCCCGCCGCCTCGTAAAGCTGGCCCGAGACCAGCATCGACAGGCCGGGCGCGATGCCCATGGTCAGCGAGGTGTAAAGGGTCTGGGCGCGCACCGACAGGCCGGGGGGCGCCGCCCGCTGCATGAAATGCATGGCGCCGAGATGGGCGCAGCCGAAGGTCATGGCGTGCAGGATCTGCACGGCCGCCAGGGCGGGCAGGGTGGTGCCCAAGCCCATCACCGCCCAGCGCAGCACGCCCGCCGCGCAGGCCACCAGAATCAGCCGGGTCGCCCCGACCCGCGCCACCACCTTGCCGCTCCAGGCGAACAGCAGCACCTCGGCGACCACGCCCTCGGCCCACAATCCGCCGATCAGCCAGGACGGCAGCCCCGCCGCCTCCCAATGGATGGTGGCGAAGCCATAATAGATGGAATGGCTCATCTGGTTCAGGCTGGTGGCGCCCACGAACAACAGGAAGATCGGGTTGCGCAGCAATTCCCAGGCCGGCGGACCCCGCCGCCCGGCCGCCTCGGTGCGCACGTCGGGCAGCCCCACGGCGGATAGCGCCATCATCCCCAGCCCGCACAGGATCAGCACCAGCACCACGTCGGGCGGATACAGGCCGACCAGCCGCCCGCCCAGCATCGAGGTGGCGATGAAGGCGATCGATCCCCACAGCCGGATGCGTCCGTAATCCAGCCCGCGGGCGCGGATCGCCAGCAGGGTCAGATTGTCCGAGACCGGCACCACCGGCGCGAACACGGCGGTGGCCAGCAGGGTGACGGCCAGCACCGACCAGAAGTCGCGCCAGAAGACGTACAGCGCGAAGGCCACGAAGCTGGCCGCGCTGAAGAAGATCAGGGGCCGCCGCCGATCGCCGCGCCGGTCGACCATGCCGCCGACCGCCGGATTGGTGACGATCTTCAAAAGAAACATCGCCGACAGGATCACGCCGATCTGGCCGGCGTCGAAGCCCTGCGCCTTCAGCCACAGCGGGAAGAACGGCAGATGGATGCCGATCACGCCGAAGATCGTCGCGTAATAAAGGCCCAGGCGGACGGACAGCGTCACGACGGGCCGGCCGGCAGGGTGAAGACGAAGGCGGCGCCGCCCTCGGGGCGGTTGGCGGCCTCGATGGCGCCGCCATGCTCCTTGACGATGCCATAGCTGATCCACAGGCCCAGCCCGGTCCCCTGGCCCACCGCCTTGGTGGTGAAGAAGGGATCGAAAACCCGCGAGATGTCGTCGGGCGCGATGCCGGGGCCATTGTCGGCCACCGTGACCCGCAGCAGGCCGGGCAGGCGCTCGGCGCGGATGCGGATTTCGGGGCGGGCCGACGCGGCGGCGGCGTCAAGCGCGTTCCGCACCAGATTGACCATCACCTGATGAATCTGCCCGGAATGGCCGCGCGCGTGCAGGTCGGGGGCGAGGTCCAGGGTGAAATCGGCCGTTCCGTCACCGCCCTTGATCGTCCATTGCACGGCGGTGCGGATCACCGCGCCCAGCTCGAACGCCTCGGCCTCGCCCGACCGGCTGAACGAAAGGCGGCGCAAATTCTTGACGATGTCGGTGACCCGCTCGGCGCCTTCCAGGGTGCCCTCGATCAGCGGCCCAAGATCGTCGAGCAGCCGGTCGATGCGCAGCCGCTCGCGCAGGGCGGCGCGGTCCTCGGGCGAGGCCTCGCCATGCAGCGCGGCCAGATAGGCGGTCAGCCGTTCCCGGTATTTCCCCAAGGTGTGGACGTTGCCATAGATGAAGCTGATCGGGTTGTTCAACTCGTGCGCCACGCCGGCCACCAGCCGGCCCAGCGAGGCCATCTTCTCGGACTGCACCAATTGCCGCTGGGTCTGCTTCAACTCGGCATGGGCGTCGTTCAGCGCCTGATAGGCGCGGCGCAACTCGCCCAGCGGACGGCCGATCAGCACCATGCCGGCGGCGCGTCCGCGGGTGTCCAGGCGCGGCGAGCAGTTCAGCGCCACCCAATCGGTCAGGCCGTCGCGGGATTTGAGGCGCGCCTCGCGGTCGCGCACCGGGGTTCCCGCCACTTCGCAGAAGGTCAGGCGGCCCTGGTCCTCCTCGGCGAACAGGCCGCGCACCGGCTGGCCGATCAACTCGTCGCCGGCCAGGCCGGTCAGGTCGTGGAACGCCTGGTTGACCTGCTGCACCCGGCCGCGCGAGTCGCAGACCACCAACACGTCGGACATCGAGGTCAGCACGCTGGTGATGAAGCGCTGGGCGTCCTCCAGCGCCTTGTTCTTCTCTTCGAGATCGACCTCGTAGCGGATCAGGTCGGAATAGACCTCCTCCATCTTGCGGATCACCTCGATCCAGGCGGTCTCCTGGGCGTCGGGCAGATGCGGAAGCGCGGTGTCGAGGCTCAAGGGTGGGCGGGACTGGGCCATCATCCGGCCCGCTCCAGGCCATAGCGCACCAGCTTGCCGCGCAGGCCGACCCGCGACAGGCCCAATTCCTGGGCGACGCGGCTGATGTTCCAGGAATGGCGGCCAAGCGCCTCGCGCAGGATGCCTTCCTCCAGCATCTCGACGCGGTCCTTGAGGGTGCCGGCCGAGCCCTCGCCGTCGGGCGGGCGGGCCTGCCCGCGAATGCGCCCCGACAGCAGGCCGGAGTCCAGCCACTCGCCATCGGCCAGCGCCATCATGCGCTGGATTTCGTTTTGCATCTCGCGGACGTTGCCCGGCCAGTCATAGGCCCGCATCAAGGCCATCGCCCCATCGGTGAAGCCGCGCACCGGCCGGCCGAACGCCTTGACGGCCTCGGCGACCAGCATGTCGGCCAGCAGCGGCACGTCCATCGGCCGCTCGCGCAACGGCGGAAGGTGGATGGGGAAGGCGGCCAGCCGGTAGAACAGATCGCGCCGGAACCGCCCCGCCATCACCTCGTGGTCAAGGTCGCGGTTGGTGGCGGCGATCACGCGGACGTCGATCTTGCGGGTCAGGCGGGCGCCGAGCGGGCGGATTTCGCCCTCTTGAAGCACGCGCAGCAGCTTGACCTGGAAGGCGGGCGAGGTTTCGCCGATCTCGTCCAGGAAGATGGTGCCGCCATTGGCCTGCTCGAACAGGCCGATGCGGTCCTCGTAGGCGCCGGTGAAGGCGCCCTTCTTGCAGCCGAACAGCTCGGATTCGAGAAGCTGGTCGGGCAGGGCGCCGCAATTCTCGATCACGAAGGCGCCATCGGCGCGCGTCGAATTGTAATGGATGGCGCGGGCCAGCAACTCCTTGCCGGTGCCCGACTCGCCGGTCAGCAGCACCGAGATGTCGAAGCGGGCGATGCGCCGCGCCATCTCGGCGCAGTCGCGCAGCGGCGATGTCTCGGCATGCACGATGCGGTCGAAATGATGATGGCGCTTGAGCGCCGTCTTCTTGCGCGCCACCACCCGCTCAAGGCTGTCGGCGGTGAGCTTGATTTCCAGCGAGGCGGATTCGTTCTCGCGTTGCAGGGTGAAGATCTGCGCCGCGTCGCGCACCGTGCGCAGCAACGCGTCGGGCTCCCACGGCTTCGAGATGTAGCGGTAGATGCCCGCCTCGTTGACGCCCGCGATGATGTCTTCGGTGTCGGCGTGGCCCGAAATGATCATCCGCACCGGATCGGGCCAGCGCTGGCGAACCTCCTTCAGGAACCGCACCCCCGGCGTGCCCGGCATGCGCTGGTCGCACAGGATGACATGGACCATCTCGGCTTCCAACAACGCCTCGGCCTCGGCCGCGCCGCCGGCCGTCAGGACGTGGAAATCATCGCCCAGCACCCGGCGCAACGCCTCTTGCGAGCGCACCTCGTCGTCGATCACCAGGACAATGGGCAGGTCGGTCATCTCTCACCTTTGGTGGAAGGCGAGATTACACCGATGGATGGGGGAAGGACAGGGGGTCGGGGGCGATCATCCGTCCCCGACGGCCCTACTCAGCGGCGTTGGCCGCGATCGCGCCCGCGGTCATGGTCGCGCCCGCGGTCGTCGTCACGCCCGCGGTCGTGGTCGCGGTCGCGCTTGCCGTCGTGGTCGCGGTCATTGTCACGGTGGCGGTTGGGCTTGGTGCCCTGGCTGGTGTCGGTGGTGGACGCGGCGACCCGATCGCCGTCATCCGAGACCGAATCCCGGCCGTCGTCCTGGGCGAAAACCGTGGCCGCCGATCCGATCAGGGCGGCCGCCAGCAGGGCGTGGATCATCATTTTTCCGAGCATCGCGTCGTCTCCTCGAATTGCAATGCCGGTACAATGCCGTATCCAACCTGAACCGGACGTGAGCGAACCGTTCAGGTTGGATTCGGTTTCAGGCGGCGACCAGACGGATTTTCGGCTTCGTCCCGGTCGCCTTGGCGACGCGCAGCAGCGTCTTGATGCTGGGCAGCGTTCGGCCGCTTTCCAAGCGAGCGATGATGGCCGAAGCGACCGCGAATTCGGGTGCCAGCGCCTCGTATTCGGCGCGCGTCTCGGAATGGCTGCCCGCGGTGCGCGTTACCGCTTCTTCGAGCACCTGCGCACCATCACCGCCTACATCGTCTTCGACGGCTGGGATCACCTCGGGCGATCATCCGTCCCCGACGGCCCGGCTCAGCCCGACGTCGGATTGGACCGGGCGAAAGACCGGGCGATCCAGCCTTTCTCGGCCAGCACTCCCGCCGCCAAACGGATTTGATCCGGCGTGAACTGGCGCTTACGCCGATTCCAGGCGTAGGTCGCCGCGGTCGCCGCTTCGATCGAGGAAAGATCGCCGCGCGTGATCACCCAATGGACGGTCGACAGAAGTTCCAGCCCGAAAGGCGATTCGAAGCCTTCGACCAAATCTGCGACACGATCAAAATGGTGGCGGGTTTCTTCGTCACCACGCAGGAACGTGGACGCCTCTTCGAAAGCACCATCGACGATTTCCAATTGCATTCCGGGTGCGTCGCCGCCGTCGTCGAAACCGACGACGAGATGCCCTTCGATCTCGCGTAGGACATGCCGAAGGTTGTCCGCATAGGGCCCATAAGGCGCTGCCACGTATCGCAACCGCAACACTTGGCCCGCCTCCTGCATGAAGTACATCAACTTGTGGATTTCGAGTAGGCTGACGAATGGGTCGAGCAGTCCGCGGCGATAGCGGTCGACCAGCACCACCAAAGCGGCACGGCCCGACGTCATTTTCGGCACCGTTCGGGCGGCCGTGACTGCGGCACGCGTGGCGCTGCCACCCGGTTCGTAGACGACAATTCGAACTTCGTTCAGCCCAGCCAACGCATCTTCAATTCGTCTTCGCACCTCGGCCCAGTTCAATCCTCCAAGTCCACTCCCGAGTGGCGGGATGGCGATCGAACGGAGCCCCAGGGCCCGGATGTCGTCGGCCAGGGCGGTCAAACCGGCCTCAATGTCCTCCATCCGGCTTTTGCCGCGCCAGTGGCGCTTCGTGGGGAAGTTAACAATGTAACGGGGAGTAGATGGCGCGTGCGTGTCGAACACGAACATGCGGCCGGGCCGAACGTCACCACGCAGGCAGGCGCGCTCATAGGCGTGGCAATTGGCGGGGAACGCGTTTTTGAACTGAAGGGCGATCCCGCGGCCCATGACGCCGACGCAATTGACGGTGTTGACCAGCGCTTCGGTGTCGGCCGCCAGGATGTCGCCCGTCCGATATTCAATCATCGCCGCATCCGCCTCAGTAATACCATTCCCTCCGAATCTCGACCGATGGTCGATGTTTCGAGCGTCGCAAGGCGTTGAGAACGGGCGCGATGGTCTCGTTGAGCGTTCCGATGCGCTCGATGAGTTTCCAGGGAAAAAAACCATGCACCAGGAACTCCGCCTGCTTTCCCTCCTTCACGCGCTCGGACCGAAAATCGGTCGCGCCGATGGAGGACCAATCGATCTCCCCGAGATTGGCGAGATCCTTGCGGAATTCAGCGTATGTCGCGCCCGCATTCGACAATGAGAACGCCCACTGCCGGCCTTCGCCTTTTGCCCAATCGACCACACGCTCCAGATCGGCCTCCAAGTGGACGATCAAACTCTGTCCCTCCCGATAATGCATCTCAGGATGGTTTCCCTTGTATAGCAGGTAGAGCATAATCGAGCGAGGGCAGAAGTAGAACGGCACGTAATCGCCGACGCGGCTTCCTGGATGGCACCCGACGGGGAGGCCAAGGCGTCGCTGTTTGATCGTGGACATGCCAATCGTCGTTCCGGTGTCCGATCGCGTTGTCATCGCGGCGTCGGGAAACAGGTAGCCGTCAGCGATAATCGACGCGAGGCGGTCGACATGTACAATATGGTAAATCTTTAACGGGTCGGGCGGAACGGACATTGCGTGAAGCGAACCACAAGCTAGACTTACTCTCAAGGGTAGCTGGTGAACGCGCTCCGCACAACATAAGCTTTTTGAGCCCTCGCCTCAATGCGCCGCCGCCTTGGACATGTAGCCGGGCAACCACGCCTCGTTCAGCGATTTCATCTCGGCGACCGAGGCCAGCACCTTGCCGTCCAGGGTCAGCACGGTTCCGCCGGTGGTGCCGATGCGGGCGCAGGGGATGGCGGCGGTTTTCGCTTCGGCCAGC
>JADGAL010000016.1:2913-24732 GCA_015232025.1 Alphaproteobacteria bacterium | reverse complement strand
GGATAGAGTCGAAATGGACTACATCTTCGTACTGGCCTGTGGCGCCCTCGCTTTGGCGTATGGCGGCTACACGGTCAAGTCGGTGCTGGCGGCACATGCGCGCGCCATAGGAATCGTGGATCAACGCGGCGCGGATCTCGGGGAAACGGTTGGCGGCGATCGAGATGCCGATGCCGCTGCCGCAGACCAGCACCCCGCGACCGGCCCTGCCCTCGCGGATCGCGGCGGCGACGCCCGCGGCGTAGTCGGGATAGTCGACCGAGGCCGGTCCGTCGGTGCCCAGGTCCAGCACCGCCCAACCCAGACGAACGGCCTCGTCCTTGAGCAGGGCCTTCATCTCGTATCCGCCGTGGTCGGACGCCATGGCAAGAATTCTGTCGGTCATCGGAGTCTCGCATCCGTTGGTTCGCGCGGTTGAATACCATATCTCGGCTGGCCTTGCCAGTGCGCCACCAGCCTTCGGCCGGACGCCGCCCCGCTCAGAGCGCGGTATGACCACTGCCGACATGACCCAAGTCGCCGCCCTTGGGAGGATTGACCTTGGGGGTATGGCGTCCGCAGTAGAGTGTGATTTTTATTCATCCCAACCTACGTCCCAGTAATCAGTATTTTTGGGCATCGCATTGGGAATTGACAGAGAAGTCAAATCATGCAATTCATGGGTCATTGTTTCTAAAGATGCGGGTCGAAACCGAAATGAGCGAGAGCACTGCCGATAAGATGTCGCGTGACGACATCCTCCGCATGGCCGTAGACGTGGTGGCTGCGTATGTCAGCAAGAACCCGCTGCCGGCTGGCCAGATCCCCGAAGTGATCCAAACCGTCTACTCGTCCCTCAGTTCGCTCGAAGGCGGCGCGCCGGAAGTCAAGGCCGAGGCCCCCAGGCCCGCCGTGCCGATTCGCAAGTCGGTCACGCCCGACTACATCGTCTGCCTGGAAGACGGCAAGAAGCTGAAGATGCTGAAGCGTCATCTTCGCACCACCTACAACATGACTCCCGACGAATATCGGGCCAAGTGGGGTCTCACGCCCGACTATCCGATGGTCGCCCCCAACTACGCCGCCCAGCGCTCCGATTTCGCGAAGAAGATCGGCTTGGGCCGCAAGAGCCCCGAGGGCGAGGAAAAGCGCGGCCGCCGCGGACGTCCGGCGAAGTAAGTCGCACCCGTCCCAAAGGACATAGGAAAAAGGTCGCGCCCAGGCACGACCTTTTCTTATGTGTAACGACCGGGGCGCCCGCGCCTACCCGCTTCGCTTGGCCAGCACGTATTTGAGCTTGCGAAGGGCCGCCATGCGCAACGTGCGGTCGTCGGTGGACGCCGGCCCGACCGTCGAGACCTCGGTATTGGTCTCGGGGTCGATGGCCGCGACCTTGGCGTACGAGCCGATGCGACGGATTTCGAACAGAACGTCGTCGTCGCGCATGGACGATCCCTCAGGCTTTGCCGTTCAAAAGCTTGAAAATACCCGAGAAATCGCGATCGGCGTCACCGCCGTTGCAGAACATGGCGTACAGCGCCTCGGCGCTCGCGCCCAACGGCGTCGCCGCCCCCGAGGCGGCGGCGGCCTGCTGGGCCAGCTTCAAATCCTTCAACATCATCGCCGCCGTGAAGCCGGCCTGATAATCGCGGTTGGCGGGCGAGGTCGGCACCGGGCCGGGCACCGGGCAATAGCTGGTCATCGACCAGTTCTGGCCGGATGACTTCGAGCTGATGTCGAACAGCTTTTGGGCATCCAGTCCCAATTTGGCCGCCAGCGAGAAGGCCTCGCAGGTGGCGATCATCGTGACGCCCAGGATCATGTTGTTGCAGATCTTGGCGGCTTGGCCGTTGCCCGCCGGGCCGGCGTGGATCACCGCCTTGCCCATCGCCTGAAGGATCGCCTGGGCGCGTTCAAACGCCGCGTCGGCGCCTCCGACCATGAAGGTCAGCGTGCCCGCCGCGGCGCCCCCCACCCCGCCCGACACCGGCGCGTCGACCATCTCAAGGCCGGCCGCCGTGGCCGCCGCCGAAACGGCGCGCGCCGACTCGACGTCGATGGTCGAGCAGTCGATCATCAGGGTTCCCGGCCGCGCCGCCGCGATCAGCCCGTTCTCGGCGGTGTAGACCGCCCGGACGTGATGGCCGGCGGGCAGCATGGTCACCACCGCGTCCACGTCGCGCGCCGCGTCGGCCGCCGTGGCGGCGCCCTCGGCGCCCGATTGGCGCGCCGCCTCGACGGCCGCCATCGACACGTCGAACGCCTTCACCCTGTGCCCAGCCTTCAGCAGGTTGCGCATCATGGGATTGCCCATGTTGCCCAGTCCGACGAAACCGATGATCGCCATGGATGCTCCCTCGTTGATGCCGGCGGGCCTTTTGGCCCGCCTTTGTTGGTTCTTAAGTTTCGAAGGTCAACTCCTCGCCCTGCGAAAGCGGGCGGAAATAGGCGTCGACCTCGTCGCGTCCGACATCGGCCAGCGAGGCGTGTTGCCAGCGCGGGGCGTTGTCCTTTTCGACGATCACGGCGCGGACCCCTTCGAAGAAATCCTGTCCGTGCATGAAGCGCCGCGCCAAGCGGTACTCGACCTGCATGGCGCGGTCGAAATCGATCAAGCGGCCGATCTGCATCTGGCGCAGCGTGATCTTCAGGCTGAGCGGCGATTTGCGCAGCAGGTCGTCGCGCACCGCCAGCGACCATTCGTCGCCCTCGGCGGACAGCGCCTCGATGATCTCCTCCACAGTCGATTTCGAGAAGCAGCGGTCGATCACCTCCTGGCGCTCGGCCAGCGGCGCCGGAGCGGGGTCCTCGTGGTAGCTGTCGATCATCGCGGTGACCGCCGGCCCCAACTCCTCCTGGCCTTTGGCGCAGGCCAGCGCCTCGTCCAACTCGCCCAGCCGCTCGGCCGGCACGAAATGGGTGGCGTAGCCGGCATGCAGGGCGTCGGCCTCGCGCAGCCGCGCTCCGGTCAGCGCCAGATAGGTGCCGATCGCGCCGGGACAGCGCGGCAGGAAATGCGTGCCGCCGACGTCGGGGAACAGGCCGATGCCGGTCTCGGGCATGGCGAACATCGTGCGCTCGGTGACCACCCGGTGCGAGCCATGCACCGAGATGCCCACGCCGCCGCCCATCACGATGCCGTCGACGAACGAGATGTAGGGCTTGGGAAAGGTCCAGATCAGGCGGTTCAGCCGGTATTCCTCGCGATAGAAGGAATAGAGCGACTCGAAGTCCTCGGCCTTGCGCGCGTCGTACAGGGCGCGGATGTCGCCGCCGGCGCAGAACGCCTTTCCACCCGTCGAGCGCAGCACGACGACATGGACATCGGGATCGGACCGCCATTCGCGCAAGCGCGGATACATCTGGCGAATCTGATCCAGCGTCAGCGCGTTCAACGCCTTCGGCCGATCGAGCGTGATGTGCCCGATGCCCGCCTTGACGTCGAAATGAATCTCCTCGGCCATGCACTACTCCCGGAGAAGCCGGCGGGCGACGATCACCCGCATGATTTCGTTGCTCCCTTCAAGGATGCGATGGACCCGAAGGTCGCGCAACAGCCTCTCGATGGGATATTCGCGGATGTAGCCGTAGCCGCCGTGAAGCTGCAAGGCCTCGTCGCACACCTCGAAACAGGAATCGGTGGCCCAGCGCTTGGCCATGGCGCAATGCATGGTCGCCTCGGGGTCGCCGCGATCCAGCGAATCGGCCGCCCGATGCAGCATCAGCCGCGACGATTCGAGCTTGCCGGCCATGTCGGCCAGCTTGAATTGCAGCGCCTGGAAATCGGCTAGGCGCTGGCCGAACTGCTTGCGCACCAGCATGTGCCCGCGCGCCGCCTCGAAGGCCGCCCGCGCGCCCCCCAGCGAACACGCGCCGATGTTCAGCCGGCCGCCGTCCAGGCCCTTCATGGCGATCTTGAAGCCCTGGCCCTCGGCGCCCAGCCGGTTGGCGACCGGCACCCGGCAATCCTCGAAGATCACCGAGCGGGTCGGCTGGCTGTGCCAGCCCAGCTTCTCCTCCTCCTTGCCGAAGGACAGGCCGGGCGTCCCCTTCTCGACCACCACCGTGCTGATGCCGCCCGGCCCCTCGCCGCCGGTGCGCAGCATCACGACGTAGACGTCGCTGGTCCCGCCGCCCGAGATGAAGGCCTTCGAGCCGTTGATCACGTAGTCCTCGCCGTCGCGCGCCGCGCGGGTCTTCAGCGAGGCGGCGTCCGAGCCGGCGCCCGGCTCGGTCAGGCAATAGCTGGCGAAGGTCCTCATCGCGGTCAGGTCGGGCAGCCAGCGGCGGCGCTGCTCGTCCGAGCCGAAGGCGTCGATCATCCAAGACGCCATGTTGTGGATCGAGAGATAGGCCGCCGTCGACGGGCAGGCCGCCGCCAACTCCTCGAATATGATCGCGGCGTCGAGGCGCGACAGCGCCGAACCGCCCACGTCGTCGCCGACATAGATCCCGGCGAACCCCAGTTCGGCCGCCTTGCGCAGCGTCTCGGCCGGAAATACGTGCTCGTGGTCCCAGCGCGCGGCGTGCGGCGCCATCTCGCCTTGGGCGAAGTCGCGCGCCGCCTCGCGGAAGGCCGCCTGATCTTCCGAGAGCTGGAAATCCATCCCGTGCCTCCAATTTGGAGCACCATCATATCCAGGCCGGCGATGCGGGCAAGGGCCGCGAGACCTCGTGGTCGAATATTAGACAAACGTAGAAGTCGAAACGGCGCTCTGCTCATGCGCGAGAACCCCCTTGACAGCCCCGGCGCTTTGATGTCTGAATTTTGCTAGCGCCGATTTGAACGTTAGCTTGCGGGCGCTTGACAAATGCGGCTAAAGCAACGGGTGATCGCCGCCCGGTAGCCGAGCGGCGATTTTTTTTGCCCAACCCGCGAGCACGACAGAGGAGGAGACCAGATGACCTACCAAAATCCCGAAACCATCGTCCTGCACGCGGGCTACCGGGCCGATCCGACGACCGCCGCGGTCGCCGTGCCGATCTACCAGACCACGTCCTACCAGTTCAAAAGCACCGAGCACGCGGCCAATCTGTTCGCGCTGTCGGAGTTGGGCAACATCTACACCCGCATCATGAACCCGACCTGCGACGCGCTCGAGCAGCGGGTCGCCGCGCTGGAAGGCGGAGTCGCGGCGCTGGCCCTGGCCTCGGGACAGGCGGCGAGCACCTTCGCGATCCTCAACCTGTGCCAAGCCGGCGACAATTTCGTCAGCTCGACCGACCTTTACGGCGGCACCTGGAACCTGTTCGCGAACACGCTGAAGCAGCTTGGCGTCGAATGCCGCTTCGTCGATCCCTCGGACCCCGAGAACTTCCGCCGCGCCGTCGATTCGCGCACCCGCTGCTTCTATGCCGAGACGCTGCCCAACCCGAAGCTCAACCTGTTCCCGATCAAGGAAGTGGCGGCCATCGCCAACGCCATCGGCGTGCCGCTGATCATGGACAACACGGCGGCCCCGGTGATCTGCCGGCCGATCGAGCACGGCGCCCATATCGTGGTCTACTCGACCACCAAATATCTTGGCGGCCATGGCACGTCGATCGGCGGCTTGCTGGTCGATTCGGGCAAGTTCGATTGGGAGAAATGGGGCGACCGCTTCCCGCTGCTCAATCAGCCGGACCCCAGCTATCACGGCGCGGTGTGGTCGCAGGCCGTCAAGCCGCTCGGCCCCGTCGCCTACATCATCCGCGCCCGCGTCATCCTGCTGCGCGACATCGGCGCGTCGATGAGCCCGTTCAACGCCTTCCAGTTCATCCAGGGCCTCGAGACCCTGCCCTTGCGGATGCGCGCCCATTGCGACAACGCGACGGCGGTGGCCAAGTTCCTGTCCGCCCATCCCAGGGTCGCCAAGGTCATCCACCCCAGCCTGCAAGACGGCGAGCTGCGGCGGCGCGCCGACGCGATCCTCACGCGTGGCTATGGCGGGTTGCTCGGCTTCGAGTTGAAGGACGGCATCGAGGCCGGCCGCGCCTTCATCGAGAAGCTGAAAATGTTCTATCACGTCGCCAACATCGGCGACGCGCGCAGCTTGGCGATCCACCCGGCGACCACCACGCATTCGCAGCTTTCGGCGGAGAGTCGGCTGGCGTCCGGCGTCTCGGACGGTTATGTTCGCCTGTCGATCGGCATCGAACACATCGACGACATTCTGGCCGATCTGAAGCAGGCGCTGGAGGCCATTTAGCGAAGTGCAGAAGTTCCTCGTCACGGGTGCCTATCCGGGCACCCGGATGCGCCGCAACCGCCGGGACGAATGGGCCCGGCGGCTCGTCGCCGAACACCATGTCACGGTCGACGACCTGATCTGGCCGGTCTTCGTCACCGAGGGCCGTGGCGTGCGCGACCCGATCGCCTCGATGCCGGGCGTCTTCCGCCATTCGATCGACACCCTGCTCGAGGCGCTGGCCGAGGCCAAGGCGTTGGGCATTCCGGCGATCGCCCTGTTTCCGCATGTCGATCCGTCGCTCAAGACGATGGACGCCGCCGAGGCGTGGAACCCCGACAATCTGGTCTGCCGCACCGTGCGCGCCATCAAGGACCGGGTGCCGGGGCTGGGCGTGATCTGCGACGTGGCGCTCGATCCCTACAACGCCACCGGCCATGACGGATTGGTGGTCGACGACTACGTGGTCAATGACGAGACGGTCGAGGCGCTGGTCCGCCAATCGGTGGCCCAGGCGCGGGCCGGCTGCGACGTGATCGCGCCGTCCGACATGATGGACGGCCGCATCGGCGCCATCCGCAAGGGCCTCGACGAGGCCGGCTTCGACAATGTGCGCATCCTGTCCTACGCCGCGAAATACGCCTCGGCCTTCTATGGCCCGTTCCGTGACGCGGTGGGCTCGAAATCCGCGCTGGCCGGCGGCGACAAGCGCACCTATCAGATGAGCCCCGCCAATGGCGACGAGGCCCTGCGCGAGGTCGCCCTCGACCTCGCCGAGGGCGCCGACATGGTGATGATCAAGCCCGGCATGCCCTATCTCGACATCCTTTATCAGGTGAAGGAGGCCTTCCGGGTGCCGACCTTCGTCTATCAGGTGAGCGGCGAGTACGCGATGCTGAAGGCCGCCGCCGCCAATGGCTGGCTCGACGATCATCGGGTGGTGATGGAAAGCCTGGTCGCCTTCAAGCGGGCCGGCGCCGACGCCATCTTGACCTATGCCGCGGTGGAGGCCGCGAAGATCCTCCAGGCGCGTTGATGGCCGGCGACCACCTGCGCGGCGTGGCGCTGGTCGCGGCCGGCGCGCTGTGCTGGAGTTCGGGCGGCATCCTGGTGCGGATGGTTGACGCCTCGGGCCTCGCCATCGTGTTCTGGCGCTCGGTCTTCATGCTGCTGGCGGTGGGCGCCTTTCTGGTGGCCCGCAACGGCTTTGGCGGCACGCTGGCCATGGTGCGCGCCATGGGCCGCACCGGCATCGCCTCGGGCGTGTTGCTGACCGGCGCCTTCGTCGGCTACATCCTGTCGCTGAAATTCACCACCGTCGCCAACACGGTGGTGATCATGAGCGCCTCGCCCCTGGTCGCCGCGCTGCTCGCCCGGTTCGTCCTCGGCGAGCCCCTGCCCCGCCGCACCGTGATCGCCATCGGCCTCGCCTTCACCGGCATCGCCGTGATGTTCTCGGGCTCGCTGGCCGGCGGCGGCTGGATCGGCAATCTGCTGGCGCTGATGGTCGCCGTCTCGTTCGGCGCCAACATCGTCGCGGTACGACGCGGCCGCGCGCTGGACATGGTGCCGGCCACCTTCCTGGGCGGCGTCATCTCGGCCGCGCTGGTCGGCCCCTTCGCCGAACCCTGGCTGGTGTCGGCCACCGACCTGGGCTGGCTCGCCCTGATGGGCGGTTTCCAACTCGGGCTGGGGCTGTTCCTGTTCACCCGCGGCACCCGCCACCTGCGCGCCGCCGAGGTGGGCCTGCTCACCCTGCTGGAAACCGTGCTGGCCCCGCTCTGGGTATGGATCGGCGTCGGCGAGGAACCCGGCGCCCTCGCCCTGATCGGCGGAGCCATGGTGATGGCGGCGCTGGCCGGTCAGGCGCTGGCTCCCGGTCCGGCGCTCCCGCCCAGGCGGCGGCCCGAAGCGGGGTGATATGCCGACGAGCCAATTGCTTGACTCGCCTCACTGGCCCCTTTGACCAAGCGGGCGCGGTGGAAAGTAGATGGGGAAACACCAAGGACACCAAGGACACCAAGGGACGGAGATTCGCCCGTACAGTCCCGGTCTCTTGGTGACACTTGGTGTCCTTGGTGCCTTGGTGGTGAACCTTTTTTCTATTGGCGGCTTTACCGCCGATGGGTCGGTTCATTGGCTCGCCGGCCAATATCAAACCGTCTCTTGCTCGACCACCTCGGCGCCGTGCTCGACCTGTTCGCGGGTGCGCCGGGCCAGCAGGGTGTAGGCGACCGGCACCACGAACAGGGTCAGCACGGTGCCGAGCGCGATGCCGCCCACGATCACCCAGCCGATCTGTTGGCGGCTTTCGGCGCCGGCGCCGGTGGCGAGCGCCAGCGGCACCGAGCCCAGCACCATGGCGCCGGTGGTCATCATGATCGGGCGCAGGCGCAGCGCGGCGGCCTCGACCACGGCGTCGCGCATGGTGAAGCCGCGGTCGCGCATCTGGTTGGCGAATTCGACGATCAGGATGCCGTGCTTGGTGATCAGGCCGATCAGGGTGACTAGGCCGATCTGGCTGTAGACGTTCAGCGTGCCGCCGGTCAGCGTCAGGGCCAGCAGCGCGCCGGCCATCGCCAGCGGCACGGTCAGCATGATGACCAGCGGATCGCGGAAGCTTTCGAACTGGGCCGCCAGAACCAGATAGATGAAGCACAAGGCCAGCACGAAGGTCACCGCCAAGCTGGTGCTGGCCTCGCGGTATTCGCGCGAGATGCCGTCCCAGTCGGTCGAGGCGGTGGGCGGCAGCACCCGCGCCGCCGTGGTTTCGAGAAAGCGCACCGCCTCACCCAAGGCATAGGTCGGCGCCAGATTGGCGGTGATCTGGGCGGCCCGCAACTGGTTGAAATGGTTCAACTCGCGCGGCGCGACCTCCTCGTCGGCGCGGATCAGGTTGGACAGCGGGATCATGCGATCGCCCGAGCCGCGCACGTAAATGCTTTCGATGTCGTCGGGATTGCGGCGGTCGACGTCGGCGACCTGGACGATGACGTCGTATTGCTCGCCGTCGCGCTTGAAGCGGGTGACCTTGCGCCCGCCCAGCATGGTTTCCAGGGTGCGGCCGACGGTCTCGACATCCGTCCCCACCGAGGCCACCTTGTCGCGGTCGACCTCGATGCGGATCTGCGGCTTGTTCAGCTTGAGGTCGGTGTCGACGCTGACGAAACCCGGATTCTTGGCGATCTCGGCCATCATGGCGTCGATCATGAATTGCAACTCGTCATACGACGACGAGGCGCGGATCACGAAGGTCACCGGTTTCGAATTCGGCCGCTGGCCAAGCGACGGCGGGTTGACCGCGAAGGCCATCATGCCGGGCACCGACATCATCTTCGGCATCAGCTTGGCGACCACGTCCTGCTGTTTGGTGTCGCGCTCGCTCCAATCCTTCAGCCGCATGAACGAGATCATCTGATTGACCACCGGAAAGCCGGTGATCACGATATAGCGGTCGCGCTCGGGCACTTGGCCCAGGAACCCCTCGATCATGCGGGTGTAGCGGTCGGTGTAGCCGACCGTGGCGCCCTCGGGCGCGATGCCGATGCCGACCACCACGCCGCGGTCCTCGGTCGGCGACAGCTCGGATTTGAGGCCGGTGCCCAGCGCCCAGGCGGCGCCGGCCACGCCGATCGCCAACACCACGACCATCCAGCGCGCGCGCAGGGTGCCGATCAACAGCCGGCGATAGCCCTCGGTGATCGCCACCAGCACCCGCTCGCCGGCCAGATAGAACCAGCCCGGCTTCGGCTCGTGGCGTAGCATGCGCGAGCACATCATCGGCGACAGGGTCAGCGCCACGAAGCCCGAGACCAGCACCGCCGAGGCGAGGGTCAGCGCGAATTCGGTGAACAGCTTGCCGGTGCGCCCGGTCATGAAGGCGATCGGAACATAGACGGCGGCCAGGGTGATGGTCATCGCCACCACCGCGAAGGCGATCTCGCGGCTGCCGCGGATGGCGGCCTCGACCGGCTTCATGCCCTCCTCGACGTGGCGATAGACGTTCTCCAGCACCACGATGGCGTCGTCGACCACCAAGCCGATGGCCAGCACCATGGCCAGCAGGGTCAGCGTGTTGATGGTGAAGCCCAGCGCGTACATGATCGCGAAGGCGCCGATCAGCGACACCGGGATGGTGACCAGCGGGATCAGCGTGGCGCGCACCGTGCGCAGGAACAGGAAGGTGATGAGGACGACCAGCGCCACCGCCTCGGCGATGGTGGTGAACACCGCCTGGATCGAGCGGTCGATGAACACCGACGAGTCGTAGGCGACATCGACTTTGAAACCCTCGGGCACGCCGGCCTCGATGTCGGGCATCGCCCCGCGCACCGCCTTGGACACGTCGAGCGGATTGGCGGTCGATTGCTTGACCACGCCCAAGGCCACCGCCGCCAAGCCGCGGAACCGCACGATGCGCCGCTCGTCGGCGGCGCCGATCTCGACCCGCCCGACATCGCCAAGGCGGACCAGATAGCCGCCGCGGTCGGACAGGATGATCTTCTCGAACTCGGCCGGCTGGGCGAGATCGGTCTCGGACAGCACGGTGAATTCGCGCTCGACGCTTTCGATGCGGCCGGCCGGCACCTCGACGTTCTGGCGCCGCAAGGCGTTCTCGACATCCTGCGCGGTCAGGCGGTAGGCGGCCAGACGGGCGGCGTCGAGCCATACCCGCATGGCGTAGCGGCGCTGCCCGAAGATGCGGACATCGGCAACTCCGTCAAGGGTTTGCAGGCGGTTCTTGACATAGCGCTCGGCGTAGTCCGAGACGAACAGGGCGTCGTGGCGGTCGCTTGAGAAGGCCAGATAGATGATCGGCTGGGCGTCGGCCTCGACCTTGGCGACCACCGGCTCGTCGATGTCGTCGGGCAGATTGCCGCGCACCCGCCCCACCCGATCCCGCACGTCGTTGGCGGCCGAATCGGCGTCGCGGGTCAGGCGGAAGCGCACGGTGATCTGGCTGGTCTCCGAGCGGCTGATCGAGGACAGCACGTCGATGCCCTCGATGCCGGCCAGCGAGTCTTCCAGCGGCTTCGATATCTGGGTTTCCATGATGTGCGCGCTGGCGCCGGGATAGCGCGTCTCGACCGTCACCACCGGCTCGTCGATGTTGGGGTATTCGCGCACGCTGAGCCGTTGGAACGAGATGACGCCGATCAGCAGCACCAAAAGGCTCATCACCGTGGCGAAGACCGGCCGGCGAATGCAAATCTCGGGAAGCTTCATCGAGAACCGCCCTCGACCTGGGCCACCGCCACCGGCGCGCCCGGACGCAGCTTCATATGGCCGGCGGTGACCACCTTGTCACCGGCCGCGACGCCCTTGACGATCTCGACCACCCCATCGCGGCGGCGCCCGGTCTCGACCGGGGCCGGCTGCGCCTTGCCGTCGACGACGCGGAACACCACGGTCTCGCGACCGCGCGGCACCAACGCCTCCTCGGGCACCACCAGGGCGTCCAAGACCTCGTCGACCACCAGGGCCACCCGGACGAACAGGCCGGGGCGCAGCGCGCCCGCGGCGTTGTCGACCCTGGCCCGCAACAGGATGCTGCGGCCCGCCTCGTCGATCAGCGGATCGATCGCGTAGACGCGCCCCTCGAACGCCTGTTTGGGAAAGGCGTCGGCGGCGACCTGAAGCGTCTGACCGGGCCGCACGGCGGCCAGGAACACCTCGGGCACGCGGAAATCCACCTTGAGCGTCTGGATGCTTTCCAGATTGGCGATGTCGGCGCCGGGCAGCACATAGGCCCCCACGCTGACCTTGCGCAGGCCCACGATGCCGTCGAACGGGGCCATGATGCGGGTCTTGGCGAGTTGCGCGCGGGCGACTTCGAGCCGGGCGCGGTCGACCCTCACCTGGGCGGCGGCCTCGTCGCGCGAACGCTCGGTGCCGGCGTTCTGGCGGAACAGCTTTTCGGCGCGGTTGGCGTTGGTCTCGCTGAGCGCCAGTTGGGCCTCGGCCTCCTTGACCTCGGCGGCGGCGACGGTGTCGTCCAGGCTGACCAAAAGCTGGCCTTGGCGCACCGCCTGCCCCTCGTCGAATTCGATGCGCGCCACCCGGCCGGCCACTTCCGGCCGCAGAACCACCGATTCGTTCGAGCGCAGGGTGCCCACCGCCTGGAGTCGGCGGGCCAGCGGCGCCGTCTTGACCGCCGCCACCTCGACCGCCACCGGCGGAGGCGCCGCCGGGCCGGCCGCCACCGGCGCGGGTTGCATGGCCCCGTTGCGCCACCACCACCAGCCCCCCGCGACCATGGCGAGAACCAGGATGGCCAGAAGGGCCTTGCGCATGACGACTCCCATCGCTCGAAAATCTTGACGGATGGTGACTGAACTGAACGGTTCAGTCAATTGCCGGCGGTGGACCGGCGAATTTGGCGACGCGCGGGTAGCGGGATGGTCATTCTCGCGCTATTCTCGGCCGCTGCATGAGAAAGGGGTGGCCGGGCATGATCCATTTGGCGAACGTTTTGCTGGCCGCATCCGACCAGGCATTCGCGGCCGATCTGCTTGGCCGACTTGAACAGGGCGGCTACAAGGTCCGACTGGCGACCAGCGGCGCCGAGGCGATCGAGGCGGCGCGGCGCGAAGACCCCGACATCGCCATTCTGGGTCCCAGCCTCGCCGACATGGACCTCGCGGGCTTGGCCGAGGCGCTGAAGACCGATCGGGCCACGGCGGACATGCCGGTGTTCCTGATCGTCGAGAAGGCCACGCCGGCCTTCCTGACCCGCGCCCTCGACCTGGGCGTCGACGACGTGATGGACAAGAATTTCGACGAGCACGTCCTGCTGGCCCGCCTGCGGCCGCTGGGCAGGCTGGCCACCATGCATTCGGAACTGCATCACCGGGTCGAGGTCGCCAACCGCTTCGGCATCTCGTGCAGCGACGAGGTGGCCCGCCCGACATTGGAAAGCGGCTACGCGCTGCTGCTGGTCGGCCGCGATCTCGGCGACGTCGCGGCGATCGTCGGCGGCGAGTGCGACCTTACCACCACCGACAATCTGTTCGAGGCGCAAGACCTGCTGACGGCGCGCAATTTCGACGCGGCCGTGCTGGTGCCGTCGGGCAATTCCGAGGAGTATCTGGCGCTGTGCGGCCAGATCCGCAACAATCCGCGCCTGTTCAACCTGCCGGTGGTGCTGGCCGGCGATCCCGGCTCGTTCGATCCGATCGAAGCCTACCGCCGTGGCGCCAGCCGCGTGCTGCTGCGCCCGCTGCAAGCGGCGGCGGTGCATTCGGGCGTGGTGTCGCTGGTGCGACGCCAAAGGCTGCGCTGGGAAATCCGCGTGGCGCTGACCCACACCTCGACCGCGGCGAGCCGCGACCCGCTGACCGGCCTTTACAACCGCGACTTCATGACCGCCCATCTCGAACGGCGGATCGAGGCGGCGCGCGCCTCCAACCGGCATCTGACGGTGATCTTCTTCAGCATTCCCAACGTCGACGGCGTGCGCGAGCATTTCGGCGACGAGTCGGCCGACCATCTGGCGCAGCAACTCGGCCAGTGGATCACCGGCCTGCTGCGGGTCGAGGATTTGACCGCGCGCTACCAGGCCAACGAATTCGCGGTGATCCTTCCCGACACGCCGTTGGACGAGGCCGAGATCGTCATGCACCGCATCGCGGGCGTCATCACCTATACCGACTTCGCGGTGAAGGACGTCTACCAGCCGGTCAAGGTCTGGGTGGCGGTCGGCAGCGCGCAGCTCGAGGAAGGCGAAACCACCGAGGCCCTGATCGCGCGGGCGCGGCGCAACCTGGACTAGGCGCCGCTCGATGCGGATCGACGTGATCTTCGATACCGTCTGCCCGTGGTGCTATATCGGCACGCGCCGCCTGCGCCGCGCCCTGGCGAAGCGACCGCATGTGCGGGCCGAGATCCGCTGGCGGCCCTTCCTGCTCAATCCCGAGATGCCGCCCGAAGGCATGGACCGCAAGACCCATCTCGAACGCAAGTTCGGCTCGGCGCACCGCGTCCAGCGGGTGTTCGGCGCGGTGGTGGCCGCCGCCGGAAGCGAGGACATGACGCTCGACCTCGACGCCATCGGGCGCACCCCGTCCTCGGTCGCCTCGCACCGGCTGATCCGCTTCGCCGAGCGCGAGCCGTGCCGCGACGACCTCGTCGAAGCCATCTTCGCCGCCTATTTCGCCCAAGGCCGCGACATCGGCGATCCCGCCGTCCTGGAACAAATCGGCGCAGCCCACGGCCTGCCCGCCGAACCCTTGCGCGCCTATATCAAGACCGATGAGGCGCAAGACGGCGCCACCGGCAACGCCCGCGCCCACCGACTGGGCGTCAACGGCGTGCCCTGCTTCATCTTCGACGAGCGCTACGCCATCGCGGGCGCCCAGGAACCCGACGTCCTGGCCCGGATGGTCGATCTGGCGGCCGAGAGTCGCGTCGAGGTGGCCGTAAGCTGAGCATCAAGTCGACCGTAGGCGATAAGCTGGCAGCCCTGGGACGATTTCACTGCTGTGGAGGGGTATCCCAGTAAATCTCTGGATTCAATGGAACCAACCGTCCGTCCGGCCCCACGTACAGTGTCATTCCTGGCTGCAATTCGATAATTCGCGGTACAATATTCGGTGGCGGCACGCGAGCGCAATGGGACGGGTCACGCCAGTCCTGTTGTTCACAGGCTTGACCATAACGTTCGTTTGGCGAGGCACGTTTGGCTGCCGGACCCGGCGCGGGCGCCTGCAAACTCGACGGAACTTGTGTCGGCATAGGCTGTGGCCTGTCGCTCTCCGCAATCCCGCCACATGACGCTAGCGACAATGTCATGGAAAGAACAATGCGCCGCGCCGCCTCGATACCACCCATTCGTCCTACCCTTTTTGTTGAGCGTGATGTGCGATCAGGCGAAGGTAAAGTAAACCAAGATTCCCATCAGAAAACGGAAACGGCGTTGATCCTGATCGAGAAAGAAGCTTTAAACCCGCCTCATTAATGGCCTTTCGCAGTGCATGTTCGTCTATTTCCGAAACTGAGCCACTATAATACCCAGCTTCCTGTAACTTCTCAGTCAAGGCCCTGCGCTGCTCTCGATGCGAAAGGTTGTTCCACATTACTGCATGCCTTGCTTGCTCATCAGGGGCAGCGTCTCCTGTCCCCACACAAGGAGTGATATCTGCCATACGATCGAAGAGCGCTGACAACGTCCAGAATGCTCCTGCCTCAACTAGCGCGCGCTGCCCCGACTGGAGCGATGCTCGAGTTTCATCTTGGAACGTAAGACCGAGCGTAACGTCGTCTATGGTGACACGCATCGAACCATCGGAGCGCGCAGTACCGACCGACATAACCAAGGTATTTGAGGCGTCCACCATCCTTCCACCCAAATTCGATAAATCGAGTGTTAGGGCCAACGTTTGGGCGGACGAGCTGTTCCCAAGCGACGGCGTCAGAGAGAAGTTTTCGCCCGATGCGCTCCCATTTACCCCAAAACCACTCTGGCGCACGGGAGCTTCGTCAGCTTGAGTAAAAACACCACGCACCAATATATAAACAGCCCTGTCGCGATCGATGGGAAATTTATTTTCAAGCATCCTGATCTCAGCAAGATAATTCCTTCTCTCGCGTTCAGAAATATCAGACGTCAAACCACTTTTGAGTTCTAATAATTTCTTCTTGGCGTCTGATCTAGCTAAATCCTCGGGCAGTCTGTGCCGCGTAATTATCTCATCCAGCTCCCTCGGACCAACATAGTATTTGGTATTTAGAGATTCAGGGGTGCTGTAACTCACCCTTACCGCAGGAACGGTCGACTGCCGAGTTGAAGGGGCGTACCGGACCAAAGCCCTTCCGAACTCACGTTCAAAATAATCACCCAACGGACCGTTTATTGTCGACTTTCCATAAGGTATTGTCCCATCGTAAAAGCCGTCGAGAAATATCACGACTTGTGGCGAATCAACCCCGGACGCATACTTTTTTGCCAATGCCTCGCTAATGACACCTCGCGCACACTCCAAGGCCGGTGTGACAGGCGTTAATGAGGACTGAGGGACGTCGAATACAAAACCGGGCAAGGAAGCTTGAAACGAGGCGCATCCTGACAAAATTACTGATGCAGCGGTAGCTGCGAATAACTTGATCTTATTCATCTGGGTAACCTTCATCCGGATTGTTAGCCATCAATTACAGTCTAGAGTTATAGATGACGCACTCAAAATCTGCGTCCCCTCCCCTAATTGCTGTTGCGCAACGAATACGCAAGTTTGTTTCTCTGATATATAGATATTTCTAAGTTCCTTGCTTGCTTGCGGAGAGACTTTGATTCCACGCTCCGCTAGGACCTGGTCCACTGGTTGGCCACCGTGTACGGTAATAATTGCTGGCTGCTGTGCGCTGACCGATTGCGCAATGGCCATCAAGTCAGGGGCGGAGATTGGTGCATTGAGGATCGGAATTTGCGGCAATGTCTGGGCAAGCACTACCTTCATCGAGAACACGACCAGCATAAAGGCCGTGGTGCCTCCGTAAAGAGATCGCTTCATAATAGACTCCGTTATCTTGCAGCGCCTGCTACGCCCATCTGAAGTATTTGTGCTCCTCCACCTCCGAACTGCTGTAGGTTAATTCCGCCTACCGTCGATATTGACTGATAGTTCATTCCAGCGCTCCCTGAAACGGCATGCTGACCAACCTGCAAACCTGGGCCGTTCTGACTCAAGCTCAGGGATTGCGCGTCGATGACCTGGATATTCCTACCACCGTCGCCTGTTATAGCTAACTGTAAGGCTTGGTATTGGCCCCCGTCATTCTTTGCGTCGACACCACTTCCGGCATCTATTCTCTGAATGTTCATGTTGCCTGCAAGCGAACTCAGAGCAGATGCTGCACCTTCGCCTAACGCTGCTCCACCAGCTTTTGCTATCTCACGGACAGTGCCGGACACGGCCTCCCCGATACTCTGGCTATGAGCTTCGCTTCCACTCAACATGCCCATTCCGAGCAGAAACGCTGCAACAACACTACGCCGGTTAATCATGGCTACCTCCGTGCGATGCGACGGTGAAAGCTCAACCATTGTTGCGCCATAAAGCCACTCTGAGGGATCAAAGCTTGTTGATCAAGCGGAATTTGCGGACTGCATGGCGCGCCAGAGATAACACGCTCCAAAAACAGGTGCCGAGATGACGAAGCGGCCAAAGAGCACCACGATCATATGGATGCCCGCTTTCGCCGGCATGACGGGCAAAATCAGCGAGTGGGCGATGGAGTGATCCGCTAAGTCTAGATGCGGCGGCGCAATGGATTCCCGCTTTCGCGGGAATGACGTTGAAAAGTGGAGTTTTTCGGCAGCTTGTTTCAAGCCTCCGCCAACTCTGCCAGCCGCTTCATCAGCGCCTGGATGCCCTTCACCCGCTGCTCGGAGGTGTCCCACGAGCGCATATAGACCAGCTTGTGGTCGGGGCGCAGTTTGACCGTGCCGACTTGGCGCGAGATGAACTCGACCAGCCCGGCCGGATTGGGGAAGCTGTTGTTGCGGAAGGCGAGCACCGCGCCCTTGGGGCCGGCGTCGATCTTCTCGACCCCGGCGCGCCGGCACAGCACCTTGAGGGCGACGATCTCCAGCAGGTTTTCGACCTCGGCCGGCAGCTTGCCGAAGCGGTCGATCATCTCGGCGGCCAGCCCGTCGATCTCGTCGCGGCTTTTCAGCGCGGCGATGCGGCGGTACAGCGACAGCCGCACGGCGAGATCGGCGACATAGGCGTCGGGGATCAGCACCGGCGTGCCGATGGTGATCTGCGGCGACCAGTTTTGCTCGGCCGCCTCCTCCAGGCCGCCGCGCGCCGCCGCCACCGCCTCCTCCAGCAATTGCTGGTAAAGCTCGATGCCGACTTCCTTGATGTGGCCCGACTGCTCCTCGCCCAGCAGGTTGCCGGCGCCGCGGATGTCGAGATCGTGGCTGGCCAGTTGGAACCCCGCCCCCAGGCTGTCCAGCGTCTGCATGACGTGCAGGCGCTTCTCGGCGGTCTTGGTCAGCGGCCGGTCGGGGGGAACCGTCAGATAGGCGTAGCCCCGCGCCTTGCCCCGTCCGACCCGGCCGCGCAACTGGTAAAGCTGGCTCAAGCCCAGCATGTCGGCGCGGTGGATGATGATGGTGTTGACCGACGGCATGTCCAGGCCCGACTCGATGATGTTGGTCGACAAGAGCACGTCGTAGGCGCCGTCCGAGAACGCCGTCATGACGTCCTCCAACTCGGTGGGCGCCATGCGGCCGTGGGCGATGACCGAGCGCACTTCGGGCACCAGCTTGCGCAGGCGCTCGGCCACCCGGTCCATGTCGGCCAGACGCGGGCAGACATAGAAGGTCTGGCCGCCGCGATAGCGCTCGCGCAGGATCGCCTCGCGGATCACCACCCCATCGAAGGGCAGCACGAAGGTCCGCACCGCCAGCCGGTCGATCGGCGGCGTGGCGATCACGCTGAGTTCGCGCACCCCCGTCAGGGCCATTTGCAGGGTGCGCGGGATCGGCGTGGCGGTCAGGGTCAGAACGTGGATGTCGGCGCGAAGCTGTTTCAGGCGCTCTTTGTGCGCGACGCCGAAATGCTGCTCCTCGTCGACGATCAGCAGGCCGAGATTGGGCACGCTGACGCTTTTGGCGAGCAGCGCGTGGGTGCCGATGACGATCTCGATCTTGGCCTCGGCGAGGTCCTTCTTGATCTGGGTGGCGCGCTTGGCCGGCACCATTCGCGAAAGCTGCTCGATCCGCACCGGCAGCCCGGCGAAGCGTTCGCGAAAGGTCTTGTAGTGCTGACGCGCCAGCAGCGTGGTCGGCACCACCACGGCGACCTGGGCGCCCGACAAGGCGGCGACGAAGGCGGCGCGCAGCGCCACCTCGGTCTTGCCGAAGCCGACGTCGCCGCACACCAGCCGATCCATCGGACGGCCCGAGCCCATGTCCTCCAGCGTGTCGGAAATGGTGCGAAGCTGGTCCTCGGTCTCGGCATAGGGGAAACGGGCGCAGAACTCGTCGTACAGCCCTTCCGTGGTGACCAGCGCCTCGGCGGTTCTGAGTTGGCGTTCGGCCGCCACCCGGATCAGCGCGTCGGCCATGTCGCGGATGCGCCGCTTCAGCTTGGCCTTGCGCGACTGCCAGGCCGCCCCGCCCAGCTTGTCGAGTTGCACGCCGGCCTGCTCCGAGCCGTAGCGGCTCAGCACCTCGATGTTCTCGACCGGCACGAACAGCTTGTCGCCGCCGTCGTACAGCACCCGCAGGCAATCATGCGGGGCGCCCGACACCTCCAGCGTGACCAGCCCGTCATACTGGCCGATGCCGTGTTCGAGATGCACGACGAGGTCGCCCTCGTTCAGCATCGAGGCCTCGGCCAGGAACTGCGCCCCGCGCTTCTTGCGCCGGGCCGGGCGCACCAGGCGGTCGCCCAGCACGTCCTGCTCGGAAATCACCGCGTAGTCGGGTTCGAGGAAGCCGTGCTCCAGCCCGCCCAGCACCACCATCGGAATGCGGTCGCGCGGCAGGGCTTGCGCCTCGGCCCAGGTCTCGACGGGTTGCAGGCCCTTGATGCCGTGCTCGGCCATCACATGGGCCAAGCGGTCGCGCGAGCCGGTCGAGCAGGCCGCCAGCACCACCCGGCGGCCCAGCTTGGCCTCGTTGTCGATGTGGTCGCGCAGCGCGTCATAGACGTTGACGCCGGGCTGCGCGCGGATCGCCGCGAAATCGCGTCCGGGACGTCCGCCGGCGTCGGCGGTGGCCTGGGCCTCCTGGGCCGGCGCCCAGGGCGAGAATTGGGCGACCGGCCGCGCGTTCAGCAGACGGGTCCACTCGTCCTCGGGGACGAACATCTTTTCGGGCGCCACGGGATGGTAGACCATCCCCGCCTCGGCGAGGTTGGACGCCTCGAGGCTGCGGCGCGCCTGGTAATATTCGCGGATCTGGTCGTCGCGGGCTTGGCGCGCCTCCTCGACATGCGGGGCCAGGGTGACCACGGCGTCGGGAACATAGGCGAAGGGCGTGTCGAGGCCGTCGTGGAACAGCGGCAGCCACTGCTCCATGCCGGGGAACTTGACGCCTTCCGAGATGCTTTCGTACAGCGGATCGGTCCCGGTGACCGTGCCGAACGCCTCGCGATAGGCCGAGCGGAAGCGGGCGATCGACTCCTCGTCGAGCACCACCTCGCTGGCCGGTTCAAGCACCAGCGCGTCGGCCTTGCCGGTGGTGCGCTGGGTCATCGGATCGAAGCTGCGCACCGCCTCGATCTCGTCGCCGAACAGATCGAGGCGCAGGGGCTCGGCCGCGCCGGGCGGGAAGACGTCGACGATGCCGCCGCGCACCGCGTATTCGCCGGGCTCCATCACCGTATCGCTGCGGCCATAGCCGTTGCGGCTTAGGAAGCCCTGCAACTGCGCCATGTCCAGCCGATCGCCCGGCGCCACCCGGAAGCTGGCCTCGGCCAGCGAGCGCCGGGGCGGAACCCGCTGGGTCATCGCCGCGACGGTGGTCAGCACGACGCGCGGGCCGCCCCGCCCGCTGGCCGAGGCCAGCCGGGTCAGGGTGTCGATGCGCCGCGCCACCACCTCGACGCTGGGCGAGACGCGGTCATAGGGCACGCAATCCCAACCGGGGAACTCCAACACCTCGACTTGCGGAGAGAAGAAGGCGATCGACTCGGCCAGACGGGCCATGCGGCCCTCGTCGGGGACGATGTGCAGCACGTCGCCCAACTCGGCCGCCAACTGGCCCAGCAGCAAGGCGTCATGCCCCTCGGGGACCCCCGCGATCGTCGAGCGGCCGGGCTGAGAAAGAATTTCAAGAAGCGTTTTCAACGTCTTGCCCGGCGACGGTAAAGCTTTGCAAGAGACGCATGACGTCGGTGTCGAGATGGCCCGGCAGGGGCTTGGCGCCACTCACCCACAGGAACAGGTCGGGGTCGTTCTCGGCGATCAGCGCCTCGAAGGTGTCGAGTTGGCGGTCGTCGAAGCGCGGCAGCCATCGCTCGGCGAAGCGGCCGAACAGCAGATCGTTCTCGTTGGTGCCCATGTGGCGGGCACGGAACAGCAGGCGTTTGCGCCGGTCGTCCATGGAAACTCCTCGCGGGGTGACGGATCATATAACCCTTGCGGTGGCGCTTGCCAATCCGTGCCCTGGACTGGCGAGGCCGGGAATGGTCAAATCCCGCCATGCGACCCGAGATCCTGTTCCCCCTGTTCGCCGAAAACAACGCGCTGCCCGGCGTCGGCCCCAGGCTGGCCAAGCTGTTCGAGCGCTTGGCCGGGCCGCATGTGGTCGATCTGCTGTGGCACCTGCCGAGCGGCCTGATCGACCGGCGGCTGCGCTGTACGATCGCCGAGGCGCCCGAGGGCCAGGTGGCGACCATGGCGGTGCGGGTCGATCACCACCTGCCCGCGTCCAGCCCGCGGCGGCCGTGGCGGGTGGTGTGCTCGGACGGCTCGGGCACGCTGACCCTGGTCTATTTCCACGCCAAGCCGGACTGGATCGGCAAGATCCTGCCCGAGGGCGCCATGCGGATCGTCAGCGGCGTCGTCGAGACCTTCAACGGCGAGCGCCAGATGGCCCATCCCGACCACGTCGCCAAGCCCGAGGAGCCCGACGACGTGCCGCTGGTCGAGCCCATCCACCCGCTGACCGCCGGCCTGTCGGCGCGGCTGGTGCGCAAGGCGGTCAAGGCGGCGCTGGAGC
>JADGAL010000016.1:0-2892 GCA_015232025.1 Alphaproteobacteria bacterium | reverse complement strand
CCCCGGCCCTTCCCGAGTGGCAGGACGCGGCTTGGCTGGCCAAGCGGGGCTGGCCCTCGTGGCGCGACGCCCTGGCCCGCGCCCACGCCCCCGAATGCGAGGACGACCTGTCCGCCGAGGCGCCCTTCCGCCAGCGCCTCGCCTATGACGAATTGCTGGCCAACCAATTGGCGCTGGCCCTGATGCGCGACCGGCTGCGCCACCAAAGCGGACGGAGCATCGAAGGCGATCGAAGATTGCGCGACAAGGTGTTGGCATCCCTGCCCTTTTCCCTGACCGGGGCGCAAGCGCGGGCGCTCGCCGAGATCGACGGCGACATGACCAAGCCGCTCCGCATGCTGCGCCTGCTTCAGGGCGACGTGGGCAGCGGCAAGACGGTGGTCGCCCTGCTGGCCATGCTGGCCGCCGTCGAAACCGGCGCCCAGGCCGCCTTGATGGCGCCCACCGAGGTGCTCGCCCGCCAGCATCTCGCCACGCTGGAGCGGCTGGCCGCGCCGGCCGGCGTGCGGCTTGGCCTGCTCACCGGGCGCGACAAGGGCAAGGCGCGCAAGGCGTTGCTCGACGCGCTGGCGGCCGGCGAGATCGACATCGTCCTGGGCACCCACGCGCTGTTCCAGGAGGACGTGGCGTTTCGCGACCTCGCTTTGGCGGTGATCGACGAGCAGCACCGCTTCGGCGTTCATCAGCGGCTGGACCTCGCCGCCAAGGGGCGCGCCGTCGACATGCTGGTGATGACCGCGACGCCGATTCCGCGCACCCTGATGCTGACCGCTTACGGCGATCTCGACGCGTCGCGCCTGGACGAGAAGCCGCCCGGCCGCCAGCCGGTGACCACCCGCGCCCTGCCGCTCGCCCGGCTCGACGAGGTGGTGTCGGCGGTCGGCCGCGCCGTCCAGGGTGGCGCCCGCGTCTACTGGGTGTGCCCGCTGGTCGAGGAGTCCGAAGACGGCGATCTCGCCGCCGCCGACGCCCGTCACGCCCATTTGCGCGAATTGTTCGGGCCGCGCGTCGGCCTCGTCCACGGCCGCATGAAGGGACCGCTGAAAGACGCCGCGATGGCCGCCTTCGCGGCCGGAGAGCGGGACATCCTGGTGGCCACCACGGTGATCGAGGTCGGCGTCGACGTGCCCGAGGCCACCGTGATGGTGGTCGAGCACGCCGAGCGTTTCGGCTTGGCGCAACTTCACCAGTTGCGCGGCCGCATCGGGCGCGGACCGGGAGCCTCGACCTGCCTGCTGCTGTACGAACCGCCGCTTGGCGAAACCGCCAAGGCCCGCCTCGAAGTGATGCGCCAGACCGAGGACGGCTTCGTCATCGCCGAGGAGGATTTGCGGCTGCGCGGCCCCGGCGAGGTGCTGGGCGCCCGCCAAAGCGGCCTGCCCCGCTTCCGCCTCGCCGACCTCGCGGCGCATGGCGACCTGCTCGCCACGGCGCGCGACGATTCCAAACTGATCCTGGAGACCGATCGCGAATTGGAGGGGAAACGTGGCGAGGCCCTGCGCGTCCTGCTGTACCTGTTCGAGCGCGACGCGGCGGTGAAGACGCTGCGCTCGGGGTGACTCAGGAATCGGAACACGCGCAGGCCTCGACCCGGTTGCGCCCGCTTCGCTTGGCCAGATAGAGGGCCGCGTCGGCGCGCTCGATCAGGCCGGACTCGCACTCGCCGCGGCGATGTTCGGCGACGCCGAAGCTGCAGGTCACCCGGCCGGCGCCCGGCATCGGGTAATCCTCGATGGCGCGGCGCAGCTTCTCGGCCAGTTCGGCGGCGCCTTCGCGGTCGGTGGCCGGCAGCAGCACGGCGAATTCCTCGCCCCCCAGGCGGGCCAGCAGATCGTTGGTGCGGATATGCGCGGCGACCACGCGGGTCAGCGCCAATAGCACCTGGTCGCCGACCTGATGGCCGAAGGTGTCGTTCACCGACTTGAACTTGTCGGCGTCGAAGGCCAGCAGCGAGAAGGTGCCGCCATAACGCCCCGAGCGCTCGACTTCGCCGTCCAAGGCGGCCGAGAAGGCGCGGCGGTTGGCGGCGCCGGTCAGGGGATCGGTGCGGGCCAGGTCGTCCTTCTCGCAGATCACCTGCTCGGCCACCTCCAACACGGCGTTGAAGCCACGCGAGATGACGCCGATCTCGTCGACGCGGTCGGCGGCCAGTCGGATCGAGAAGTCGCGCGACGCGACGATGCGCCCCACGTCCTCCGACAGCCGGCCGATGCTGCCGACCACGTCGCGCAGCAGCATCGCGGTGGCCAGCAAGACGACCAAGCCGACTCCCAACCCCAAGGCGAGGTGCAGCGCCGCTTGGCGGCCAAATGCCGAGACGGAGTCCTGGGCCGCCGCGCGGGCCTCGTCGAGCGAGGATTCCTCGACCGCCCGCAGGATGTCGATGGCGGCGGTGACCGTGTCGAACCAGTCGCGCGGGCTGACCGCCAGCGCTTCGCCGCGCAGCAGGGAAGCGACGGTGGTCCAAGTGGCCTCGGTCGCGGGCTCGTCCAGCCAGCGCTGGAAGGTCTGGCCCAGCGCGGGCGAGCTTTCCTTCAGGAAGGCTGCCACCCGCGCCTCGTGTTGTCCCTTCTGCATGGTCAGCGCGCCGAGCGCCTGACCGGTGGCGTTGCCTTGGGAAAGTATTCCGGTCACCGTCGCCCGTATCTGGCCCATGAACTCCTTGGCCGCGATCAGATGGGCATGGGCATGGAGCGGCTTTCCCACACCCATGGCGTGCCCGATCTCGACCATTTCGGAAGACAGCACCGCGATCAGCCGCGTATAGCCGGCATGGCTTTCAATCTGATGGCCGCGCAGGCCGCCGACCTCGTCGCGCAATAACGGCAGCGAAGCGAGCGCCTCGGCGGTGGCCGCCGGATTGGCGGCGCCGCAGGCGGGATCATGGCCCGA
>JADGAL010000169.1 GCA_015232025.1 Alphaproteobacteria bacterium | reverse complement strand
CCTTGAAGCCCTCCACCAAGTCCGCCGGCCACTCCGTCAAGTTGCACAGCGTGCGCTTCTTGACCTTGCCGTTCTCGCGATAGGACTCGCGCAGAAGAACGGCCGGGGGTGAGTTTCGGTTGGGAACGGCCTCGATGTACATGGGTCCATCATGGCGGAAAAGCGCCGTGATGGCAACATCAAAATCGGCTGTTACATGGCTACGTTTTGCTTGGCCGGCAGCAGCCTTTCATGTAGAATCAACGGCTTGATCGCGCCGAAAGTCGGAAGTTCCGCTTAAGCCATTCGCGCAACGGGCGCATCTGACAATCCGAGCAAACGAGTCTGACAAAAACGGCGAGCGGGTCCACCGCTCGCCGTTTTCGGTGTCAGCCTTTGACGTCCACGGCGGCTTCCGCCTGGGCGGTCAGCGCGGCGATGGTGGCGCGCGCCGCCTGCAGTTCGCGCTCGATCACCGCCAAGCGCATCTCGGTGCTTTCATGCGTCATCTCGACGCCCTGCTCGGCCAGCTTCTCGCGGGCGCCCTCTTCCTTGGCCTCCTCCATCGCGTTGACGATGATGCCGAACAGCAGGTTCAGCGTCGTGAAGGTGGTCAACACGATGAAGATCACGAAGAACGGCCAAGCGTGCGGCAGCTTCTCGATCACCGGACGGGCCACGTCGGGCCAGCCTTCGAGGGTCAGGAACTGGAACAGCGTGAAGAAGGTCGAGCCCAGATCGCCGAAGCGGCGCGGTTCGACCTCGTGGAAGAAGCTGGTTCCCATGATGCCCGCGACATAGAACATCACGAACAGCACGCCGGCCACCGAGCCGACGCCGGGAAGCGCCGAAAACATGCCGGTGATCACCTGGCGCATCGAGGGCACCGCGGTGACCAGACGCATCAGACGGAAGACGCGCATGGCTCGCAGCACGGCCAGCGGGCCCGAGGCGGGCGCCAGCGCGATGGCCACCACCGCGAAGTCGAACACGTTCCAGCCGTCACGGAAGAAGCGCAGGCGCTGTACCGCCAGCTTCATGGCGATTTCGACGCAGAACACCACCAAGCAGGCGTTGTCGAGCAGTTCAAAGACTTGCAGCGTGCCGGGAGACAGATCCTGCTGGGTCATCAGACCAAGCAGGACGGCGTTGCCCAGGATCACGCCGATGATGAACTTCTGGAACAGGCCGTTGTCGAGAACGGCGGAGATCGTCTTCAACATCGGTCATTCCCCCGCGATGGTTTTGGCCGGGTACAACCGGCTTAAGGCGGCTTGCAGCCGCTCCAACTCGCCCGACATCCCCTTGACGTCGTTCTCGATGACGGCCAGCCGCACCTCGTTGCTTTCCGGCTCGACGTCCATGCCCTTTTCCGCCATCTCGGCGCGGGCCTCCTCCTCCTTGGCCTCCTCCATGGCGTTCACCACGATGCCGAACATCAGGTTCAGCGTGGTGAAGGTCGTCATGACGATGAAGGGCACGAAGAACGCCCAGGCCATCGGCATCTCGTCCATGATGGTCAGCGCGATGTCGGGCCAGCCCTCCAGCGTCATCAACTGGAACAGGGTGAAGAAGGTGCTGCCCAGATCGCCGAAGTTCTCGGGATCGACGGGGCGGAAGAAGTTGGTCGCCATGATGGCGGCGACGTAATAAAGGACGAACAGCACGCCGGCCACCGAGGCCACGCCGGGGATCGAGCCGAACATGCCCGACACCACCCGCCGCATCGACGGCACCGCCGTGACCAGACGCATCAGACGGAAGACGCGCATGGCGCGCAGCACGGCCAGCGGACCCGAAGCCGGCGCCAAGGCGATGGCCACCACCGCGAAGTCGAACACGTTCCAGCCGTCGCGGAAGAAGCGCAGCCGCATCACGGCCAACTTCATGGCGATCTCGACGCAGAACACCACCAGACAGGAGTTGTCCAGGAATTCGAGCAGCGAAAGCACGCCCGGATCGAGATCACGCTTGGTCATGATGCCAAGAATGGCCGCGTTGAGCAGGATGACGAAGATGATCGTGTTCTGGAACACGCGGTTGGCCAGAGTGCGTTCGATGCCCGCCAGCATGGATGACCCCCAAAACGTTGGTTGGTTACTCCCCCCGGAGTTGGCAAGACGCTAACCTTTCGTCATAGACGCCGCAAGAGGAAAGCCAAGCGAGGTGGTGCGGGAAACCGCAAAGATCCGCGCTGGACGACAACCGCCGCGCCGTGGCACACCCCGTCGATGAGCCGTTTCGTTCCGTTCGCCCTCGCGCTCGCCGTCCTGATCTGGCCCTTCGCCCTAGGCGCCGCCGAGGTGCGGGTCGGCGTACTGGCCTATCGCGGCGCCGAGCGGGCGGCCTTCGAGTGGCAACCAACCATCCGTCATCTCGACCGGGCGCTGCCCGACCATCGCTTCCACGCCGTTCCGCTTGACATCCCCAGCCTGTCGAAGGCCGTCGAGGACGGCCGGGTCGATTTCGTGATCACCAATCCCGGCCATTACGTCGAGTTGGAGGCCGGCCACCGCGCCACCCGACTGGCCACCTTCGAGACGGTGGGCGGCCCGAAGCCCTCGGCGGCGATCGGCTCGGCGGTGCTGGTGCGGGCCGATCGCGGCGACCTCGACGGCCTCGCCGCGCTGGCCGGGAAACGGATCGCCGGGGTGCTGCCCGAGGCGTTCGGCGGCTTCCGGCTGGCTTGGCGCGAGATGGCGGCGCGCGGACTCGATCCATTCCGCGACAGCCGGCTCGTCTTCCTGGGCTTCCCGATCGAGGGCATCGTCGAGGCGGTGGCCAAGGGCGAGGTCGACGCCGGCATCGTGCGCGCCTGCCTGCTCGAACGCATGGCCGAGGAGGGCCGCGTCCGCATCGAGGAGTTCCGCGTCCTCGATCCCCAGCCTTCGGGCGCGCTGGGCTGCCGCGCCAGCACCCGCCTGTATCCCGACTGGCCGTTCGCCAAGCACGCCGCGACCCCGGACGGGCTGGCCAAGCGGGTCGGCATCGCCTTGTTGTCGATGCCGCCGACCGACGGGCACGCCTGGACCGTGCCGGTCGATTACCAGCCCGTCCACGACCTGTTCCGCGAGTTGAAGATCGGCCCCTACGAGCATCTGGCGCGTCGCACCTTCGTCGAGGTTCTGCGCGACTCGTGGCCGTGGCTGGTGGCGGCGGCCGCGGCGGTGGCGTGGTGGCTGGCGCATGTGGTGCGGGTCGAGCATCTGGTGCGCCGCCGCACCGACGAGTTGAAGGCCGCCCACGCGGCGGCGCGGCGCCAGCGCGACGAAATGGAGCACGGCGCCCGGCTGGCCCTGCTGGGCGAGATGGCGTCGAGCATCGCCCACGAGATCAACCAGCCGCTCGCCGCGATCGCCAATTACGCCAGCGGCTGCCAGCGCCGCCTGTCGGCCGGCGCCGACCCCGAGGGCGTCGCCGAGGGCCTGCGCTCGATCGCCGGGCAGGCCGAGCGCGCCGCCGGCATCGTCCAGCGCATCCGCGACTTCGTGCGCAAGCGCAAGCCCGAGCCGGCGGCGATCGACCTGAACGCGGTGGTGCGCGAATCGCTTGACCTGTTCCGCGCCGTGGCCACCCGGCGCGGCGTGGCGGTCGAGGCCAATCTGGCCGAAGCGCTGCCGCCGGTGCTGGCCGACCGCATCCAGGTCGAGCAGGTGCTGCTCAACCTGCTGCAAAACGCCGTCGACGCGATGGCCGCCGCCGAGCGCCGCCATTTGGCGGTGACCACCGCGGCGACCGCCAACCGCATGGTCGAGGTGGCGGTCGCCGACACCGGGCCGGGCCTCTCGCCCGAGGCGCGAAGCCGCCTGTTCGAGCCGTTCTTCACCACCCGGCCCGACGGGCTGGGGCTGGGCCTGTCGCTGTCGCGCAGCATCGCCGAGGCGCATGGCGGCCGGCTGCGCGCCGACGATTCGCCGGGCGGCGGCGCCCGTTTCGCCTTCACCCTGCCCATTGTCGAGGAGCGGCCGTGACTCCCACCATCTTCGTGGTCGACGACGACGACGCCATGCGCCACTCGCTGGAATTCCTGCTGAAGTCGCTGGGCCAGCCGGTCGCCTGCTTCGCCTCGGCCGAGGCCTTCCTGGCGGCCTGGAACCCCGATGCGCCCGGCTGCCTGGTGCTCGACGTGCGGATGCCGGGGATGAGCGGCCTCGATCTTCAGCGCGAATTGAACGAGCGCGCGGCGACCCTGTCGATCGTCTTCATCTCGGGGCATGGCGACATCCCCATGGTGGTGCGGGCGATGCGGGCCGGGGCGATGGATTTCCTGGAGAAGCCGTTCAACGACCAGGTGCTGCTCGATCACGTCACCGCCGGCTTGCGCAAAAGCGCCAAGGCCTGCGAGGCCGCGCGCCGCGCCGCCGCCCTGCGCGCCCGAATCGATGGGCTGACGGCCCGCGAGCGGGCGGTGATGGGGCTGGTCGCCCTGGGCAAGCCCAACAAGGTGATCGCCTTCGAACTCGACATTTCGATCAAGACGGTCGAGGTCCATCGCGCCCATGTGATGGAGAAGATGGGCGCCACCTCGGTGGCCGACCTGACCCGCATGCTGGTCGAGGCGGAAACTTAGGGAAAACCCCAACCCCGGCGCGGTCCAACCCCAATGACCCAAACGCCCGGCGAGGCGTAGCATGGTCGCCGGAACAAGGGAGACCGATCATGAAAACCGTCCGCACCGCCGCCGTCCTCGCCGCGCTGCTCGCCGCCGCGAGCCCGGCGCGGGCCGAACCCGCCGCCGTCGACCTGACCAAATGGAAGGTTCCCGATCTCGAGAGCCTGCCGCCGGACGAGCGGGGCCAACTGGTCCGCTATGGCCGCGACCTGGTCGTCGAGACCTACAAGCATATCGGCCCCGAGGTCGCCGACGCGTCCAAGCGATTCGCCGGCAACAATCTCGCCTGCCAAAGCTGCCATCGCGAGGGTGGAACGGTGCCCTTCTCGATGTCCTATGTCGGCGTGACCTCGGTGTTTCCGCAGTACCGGGCGCGCGAGGACGCCATCAGCACCACCGAGGACCGGGTCAATGGCTGCATGGAGCGCAGCATGGCCGGGCGGACGCTGCCGCTCGACTCGCGCGAGATGAAGGCCTTCGTCGCCTATATGGAGTTCCTGTCGCAAGGCGTGCCGCGCGACGCCAAGATCAACGGCTCGGGCGTCAAGATGGTGAAGATGCCCGACCGCATGGCCAATGTCGGCCGCGGCGCCGAGGTCTACAAGGAGCAGTGCGTGGCCTGCCACGGCGACAACGGTCAGGGCGTGCGCAACGGCAAGGCCGGCGACGCGCTGGGCTATCAATTCCCGCCGCTGTGGGGCCTCGACAGCTACAACCAGGGGGCCGGCATGTATCGCTTGGCGATGGCGACCCGCTTCGTCTTGCACAACATGCCCCAGGGCACCACGCACGAGGCGCCCATGCTGTCGCTCGACGACGCCTATGACGTGGCGGCCTTCATCAACGACCAGCCGCGCCCGGCCAAGGCCAATATGGAGGCCGATTTCCCCAATCGGCTGAAGAAGCCGGCCGACATGCCGTTCCCGCCCTACGCCGACGGCTTCTCGCAGGCCCAGCACAAATACGGCCCGCTCGGCCCGATCGCCGCGCAGCTGAAAAAGATGCAGGACGAGGCCGCGGCCAAGAAGCCCTGACGGAACCGAACGGGGTGACCGCCACCGGCGGCCACCCCGCAAGGGCTTCAGCCGATCGTATAGCCGCCGTCGACGACGATCTCCTGGCCCCAGATGTTCTTGGCGGCGTCCGAGCACAGGAAGAGGGCGGTCGCGGCGATGTCGCCCGGCTCGCCGAAAGTGCCCGGCATCAGGCGCGCGGTGACCTGGGTGGCGACCGCCTGCAGCACGTCGGCCGGCAGGCCGATGGTGCCCCAGATGGGGGTGGCGATCGGGCCGGGGGCGACCGAATTGACCCGGATGCCCTTGGGCGCCAACTCGGCCGCCAAGGTCTGCGAGAACGACTTCAACGCCGCCTTGCTGGCGCTGTAGATCCCTAAGCCGGGGAAGCCGACCTGGGTCAGGAAGGTGGTGACGAACAGCACCGAGCCACCCTTGCGGATATGCGGCAGGAAGCCGCGCACGGTCTGCACCGCGCCGGTGAAGTTGACCGAGAACTGATGATCGATCGCCGCCGCGTCGCTTTGCTCGAAGCCGACCACCTTGGCGATGCCGGCGTTGGGAACCACGATGTCGACGCCGCCGAACTTGGCGACCGTCGAAGCGACCAGCCGATCCAGGTCGGCGGCGTTGGTGACGTCGCCTGCGACGACCAGAACCCGGTCCTCGTTGCCCTTGGCGATTTCGGCCAGCGCCGATTCGTTGCGGGCGAACACGGCGATCTTGGCGCCTTCGGCCAGAAACTTGTCGGCGATCGAGCGCCCGATGCCGCTGCTGGCCCCGGTGATGACCGCGACTTTTCCGTTCAGAGAATTGGACATGGGAAATCCTTGATGATGGGCGTGCGCCATCATCAAGGCCATGGTTCCACGACGCGAACATTGAGGCTCGTCAAGCCGGAGACTGGTCCGGGAGCGACGAAGCGGACTAAAGCAGCTTGACCAACGCGGCGACGATGCCGATCGCGATGGCCACCATCGTGCCGAGCTTGATGGTCATGCGTTGTTCGAGCAGCTTCAGGTCGGCCTGCATTCCAGCGAAGTCCGCCCTCAACATCGCGAAATCGCCCCGCACCGAAACGACATCGGCCTTCGCGTCGGCTCTGCTCTCGGAGATGGCCAGGTCGAGCTTGTGAACGGCCGCTTCCAGGTCCGCCTTGCTGGCGGCCTGGGTGTCCATGAAGTCGGCCAACGCCTCGACTTGCTCCGCCGTGAAGCCGGCCTTCTGAAGCCGCAGGATCGCCGATGCGCTCATGGCATCTCATCCGATCGCGGCTTAGCGGCGTACGCGCGCACCTCCAACCAAAGCTCCTTCGGCATCGCCACGTTCCTGACTCGAAGTCCTCGAAATTGTGGTGCGCCCGGCGGGATTCGAACCCACGGCCCCAGGATTAGGAATCCTGTGCTCTATCCTGCTGAGCTACGGGCGCCCTGAAAGGTTGGGCGTTTATATCATGCCCGGCCGCGCGGCGCAGGGGAAAATCCGGCCGGTCACAGGCGGTCGGCGATGCGGTCGACGGCGGCGACCAGGGCGTCGCGGATGCCGGGGTCCATGGCCGCGTGGCCGCCATCGGGGATCATGTGAAGCTCGGCGTCGGGCCAGGCGCGGGCCAGGTCGAACGCCGAGGCGGGGGGGCAGATCACGTCGTAGCGGCCCTGCACGATGATGCCGGGCAGGCCGGCCAGACGATTGGCGTCGGCGATTAGCTGGTCGCGCGTCAAGAAGCCGTGATTGACCATGTAATGGGCCTCCAGCCGGGCCATCGCCAAGCCGTCGTTGGTGACGATTTGGGCGGGGGGCATGGCGGCGGGCGGCGGCGGGATCAGGCGCGAACAGGCCTCCTCGTACGCGCACCAGGCGCGCGCCGCCGGCAGGTGGATCGCGGGGTCGGGGCTGATCAGGCGGCGGTGATAGG
>JADGAL010000168.1 GCA_015232025.1 Alphaproteobacteria bacterium | reverse complement strand
CGAAGGACTGGAACATGTCGAACGACGGCCACAGCGTTCCGCCGAACAAGGCGGTGGGAGTCAGCCGGCAGTCGATCACCGTCTCGCCCTCGGCCACCGCCCAGCTTCGCTGGGTGAGGGGCAGCGAAACGCCCGCGCCGCACGCCAGTTCGGCCAAGCCGAGCAGGCGCAGGCGCCCCGAGCGCGGCTCGACCCAGGTCACGGCGCCCCAATGGCCCGACACGGCTTGTCCGGCGGCGACGCCCTGGCCGGGATCGGCCTCGATCAGCAGCGCGGCGGGGGCCGGCTCGCGGCCGACCAGAACTTCGGACAGGGCGGCGATCCAGGTCTCGACGTGGTCGATCAGGTCGAGATCGGGATCGCCGTCGCGCAACGCGGCGCCGGATTGGCGGCGCACCTCGCCATCAAGGGCGGCGACGCCCCGGAAGGCGATCCGGTCGGCGCCTCCGAACAGCGTTCCGTCGACCGGGATGTCGGGCAGCGGGAAGGCCATGCCGCCGGCCGGAACGGTCAGCACGTGGCGTCCCGTGCCGGCCACCCCGTCGCCCGCCATCGGCACCATCATGATGTCCATCGAGCCGCGCGCCACCAGCCACGCCGCATCCGCGTCGCCCAGCGCGATCGGGCGGTGACGGCCGACCGGAACGGCGAGGGACGCGCTCATGGCGCCGCCTCGGATTCGATCAGCCGCAGATAGGCGCCGCGCGACGCGACCAACTCCTCGTGGGTGCCGCGTTCGACGATGCGGCCCTTGTCGAGGACGATGATCTGGTCGCAATCGCGAATGGTCGACAGGCGATGGGCGATGATCAGGCAGGTGCAGCCGCGACGGCGCAGGTTGAGGTCGATCGCCGCTTCGACCTGCGGATCGAGCGCCGAGGTGGCCTCGTCCAGCACCAGGATCGACGGATCGCCGGCCAGGGCGCGGGCGATCTCCAGCCGTTGGCGCTGACCGCCGCTGAAATTGGCGCCGTTCTCGGCGACGTGGCATTCCCAACGCCGCGGGCGGGACTGGATGTCGTCCAGCATCTCGGCGTCGCGCAGGGCGCGCAGGATGCGATCCTCGCCAAGCGCCGGATTCCACAGACTTAAGTTGTCGCGCAGGCTGCCCTCGAACAGCGAGATGTCCTGATCGACCATCGCCACCGAGCGGTGGAACAGGCGCGGCGGAATGCGCGACAGCGGCTTGTCGTCGAACAGGATGTCGCCCGACCATGGCTGGTACAGCCCGCAGGCCAGCCGCCCCAGGGTCGACTTGCCGCTGCCCGAGGCGCCGACCAGCGCCACCCGCTCGCCCGGCCGCACCGTCAGGCTGAAGCCGTCGAGCAGCGGCGCGCCGTGGCGGGCATAGCCGAACACCACGTCGCGAAATAGGATCGCCCCCGACAGCCCGCCTTGATCGGGCGGGGCGTCGAGCAGCGACGCCTCGTCGGCGGCGCGCGGGTCCAAGGCATAGGCCTGAACGTCTTCCAACCGCGCCAGATCGCCCTTGGCGGTCTGCAAGTCGCCGCCCAGGCGCACCAGCCCGGCCAGCGGTTGCAGAAAGCTGCCGGCCAGACTTTGGAAGGCGACCACGCCGCCGATGGTCAGCACCCCCTCCATCACCCGCCAGCCGCCGATCGCCAGCACCAGCGCGGTGGCCAGCCCGGTGGTCACGCGGGGCACCGCGTTCAGCAACTCGGTCTGGCGCATCATCGCCTGAACCGTGTTCAGATAATTGGCCAGCACGCCGCCCAGCCGGCTGAAGAACTCGTTCTCCAGGCCGCTCGATTTCAGGGTGTCGATCATCTGCACGCCGGCCATCACCGAGGCCTGCATCTGGCCCTCGTGCTTGAGCAGGGTGCGCCCGACCGTCTCGCGCGAGCGCGACGCGGCCAGCAACGCCAGTCCCGACGACGCGGTCAGCGCCACCAACGCCACCGTCATCAGCCAGTCGTAGGACAGCATCGCCAAGCCGAGAATGGCCATGCTGACCAGCCCGATCAGGGTCGGCGCCAATTGCTGCGCGATCAGGCTGGCGACCCGGTCGTTGCCATTGACCCGCACGGTCAGGTCGCCGGCCCGCCGCTGGAAGAAGAATTCGATCGGCAGCCGAAGGACGTGCCACAGGAAGGCGCGCGAGGTGGTCAGCGACAAGTCGATCTCGATGCGCGCCAGATGAACCTGCAACAGCCAGGCGATCAGCCCGCGCCCCAGCGCGGTGACGCCCATGCCGATCAGCAGCGGCATCAGCCAGTCGGTGCTCTGGCGCAGCAGGACGTGGTCGACGAAGATGCCGGTGAACACCGGCACCACCATGGCCGGCACGGTCGCCGCCAGCGCCACCAGTCCCACATAGGTCAAAGGCCCGCCCAGGCCGCGGATGCGCTTCTTGACGTTGCGGCCGATCGCCGGCCCGGCGCCGCCCGGCTGGAATTCGGGGCCGGGCGCGAAGGCCAGGCAGACGCCGGTGAAGGCGTCGTCGAACTCGGCCATCGACACCGTGCGGTGGCCTTGCGCCGGGTCGTTGAGAAACACCGTGCCGCGCCGCCGGTCGATGCCCTCGACCACCAGGAAGTGGTTGAAGTTCCAAAACACCACCAGCGGCAGGCGGAGGTCCGAGACATCCGCGAGATCGCGCTTGTAGCCCTTGGCGTGCAGCCCGTAGGCCCGCGCCGCGCGCAGCACGCCCGACGCCTTCGAGCCGTCGCGCGACACGCCGCAGGCGACCCGCAACTCCTCAAGCGGCACCCAGCGGCCATAATGGGCGAGGATGATGCCCAGGCTGGCGGCGCCGCATTCGGTGGCCTCCATCTGAAGCAGCGGAGGGGTGGCGAAGCGGCGTCCGTCGCGCGCCGCTCCGGGGATCAGCGGATCGGTCATGCCCGCCTCACAGCCCGCTCAGTTCGCGCAGCAGCGGCAGCATCAGCGTGATCGGCGCCTGCTCGCGCACCGTGACCTCGGCCTTGACCAGGGTGCCCGGCGACAGCGTCATTTCGGCGCCGCGCCGACTGCTCCAGGCGAAGCCGTTGGTGGTTTGGGGATCGCGGCGCAGCTTGACGCGGGCGGCGAACGGCGCGCCGTCCTTCGAGAAGGCGCGCACCAGATCGTCGTTGCGCAGCACCGCCTTCATGCCGGGCGGCGTCGAGGGGAATTCCGATACCCATTCGGTATCGCCCAGCACCACGCCGAATTCCTCGCGCTTGGCGTGGCTCGGCTCGATGTTGGCGGGCTGGACGGCGGCGATCAGCTTGCCTTGCCGGGGCGGGACGAACAGCAGCGCCTCGAGCCCCTCGCCGGCCCGTTCAAGCACGAACAGGGTCTGGCCGGTGACCACCGACTCGCCGGCCTGGGTGGCGGCCTCGATCAGTCGGCCGTCGGCGGTGGCGCGCACCTCGCTGGCGAAGCGGGCCTGGGACTCGATCTCCTTGAGCTGGTGGTGCGCCTCCTCCAGGGCGAATTCGGCGTCCAGGATGCGCTGCTGCTGCTGCGCCGCGAATTCCTGCTCCTGATAATCCAGTTCCGAGGCCTGGCTGTTGATGCGCGCCACCTCGCCCAGCGAGTCGAGCTGGTCGGCGCGGGTCTGCTGCACGCTGCGCCGGGCGACCACGCCCTTGGCGGCCAGCTCCTCGTTGTCGGCCACCTGCTGACGCAGCAGATCGGCCCGCCTCCGCGCCGCGACCAGCTGGTCGTCGAGCGCCTTGCGCCGCGCCTCGGCCGAGGCCCGGCGCACCTCGCGCACCGTGGCGATCTGTGCCCGCAGCCGCTCCAGCGCGGTATTGCGCTCCTCGACCGACTCGCGCGCATTGGCGACGCGCTGCTCGGTGTCGCCCCGTTCCAGCAGCGCCAGCACCTGCCCGCGTTTCACCGTGTCGCCCAGCGCCGGGATCAAGCGGGTGACCACCCCGGCGCCAGGAGCCTCGACGGTCGACAAAGCGCCGCCCCGCTCGACCAGGATGCCCTCGGCCGTCGCATAGGTGGGAATCCGCCCCAGGATGCCCCAGGCGAGCGCCACCGCCAGCCCCAGTCCGACGAAGACCAGCGCGGCGACCGATCCCCGCCCCACCAGCGCGACGCGCCGATCGGTCGGCTCGGGCGCCACATGGCGGTCGAGCGCCGTCTTCCGGAAGATTTCGCGCATCAATGCCCCCCCGAGCATCGAACCAGAACCCCAACGCGCGGAGCATGCTATGGGGGCGGCGAAAAGGGAAGGGCCGCCGTAACGCTGGAGCACGGGGGCGGCGAGATGCGGACGCCAGACCGTGGCTGAAATTATGGAACTCGAACGCGCTAACTAACGCCCGACAGGTGGCGAGATATCCCTGTCGCTCAATCGCATTGTCACCTACGCCGCCGCCCACGGGTGTGACCGGGGGACCCATTGACATTTTTCGGTTGTAGTCAAAGAATGCGCTGATTAGTCCTTAACCCAGGAGTGAGTGGATATGATGCCTTTCGTACTCCGAGGTCGAAAGAAGCTGCCTTCCGAGGCTGATCCTGGCGAAACCAGCTATTACGACCGCGATCGACAGGTTTGGATCGACATCGCGTCCAGATTCCCAGTAGTCGCGTGTCAGGAAAGCCGCAATATTTCATCTCGGTTCGGTGAGACGACGCTGACCGAAACGCGGGAAGGCGCCGACCAGTCGGAGGTTGTTTCCATTCAATTGTCGAGGTTCGGCGAGACGAGCGTTTCGAGGAGCGTGGAGGGCGCTGACCAATCCGAAGTAACGGCCATTATGACCGACGCTGACAGATGCAACGCATGGGCACCACTCTATGCTTCTTATTCTCACTTCTAGAGATGATTTAACTGCGGATTTCCTGATCGTCGACTTATTGCGGCGCGATCTGCCGTATTTCCGACTAAACACGGAGGATTTGACGGCGGCAGATTTCCACTTCGAGATCGGCGAAAACGGCGCCGTGCGCGAAGTCGGAGTTAAAGGGAAGTTCTTGGACCTCTGCCAAGTCAAGTCGGCTTGGTATCGACGAGCGATCCACCCGACCCCTTCTGCCGACCTCTCCCCCGGTGAAAGGGTTTTCGTGGCCGGGGAATTGCGCCACCTAGCGATGGGGCTCGTCCTGAACCCCGATATCCGATGGGTCAATCCCATCGACCGGGTATCTGTCGGAGAGAACAAGCTTTTTCAATTGCAGGTCGCGAAGCGTATCGGATTTGCGGTTCCGAAGACGATAGTTTCACGTGATCACTCGGCTTTGCGGCGATTCGTCGGTGAAAGCGGAACTGGAGCTATTTGCAAGCCCATTTTCCATGGCCTGTTTTTCGAGGGTGAGGACCGCTACTCCGTCTACACGCGCCGTGTTTCTCAAGATTCCTTTGATCCGGGGAGCATTGAGGCTTGTCCCGTGCTTGTCCAGGAGGAGATCGAACGAAAATCCGATGTCAGGGTAACCTTCATTGGCGACAAGTGTTTCGTCGCGGAGATAAAAGGCGAGAACGGTCTAATCGACTGGCGCGATCCTGACGTTTCCGTCGAGTTCGTTGCCTCTTCCATCGCCACCGACACGGAAAGAATGTGTAGAACTATGTTGTCACAGCTGGGACTCGTTTACGGCGCGTTTGATTTCATAAGGAGACCGGGCGGAGAACTCGTTTTTCTTGAAGTGAACCCTACGGGTGAGTGGGCATGGCTGGAAGATAGGCTTGGCTTCCCAATGCGGGAAGCTTTCGTGCAACTGCTTTTCGGCGAGTAAAATGGCCGGAAAATTCAACGCAAAACCCCCTCTTCCCGTGTGGAAAGACGAAACTTGGAGAAATAAGGCCTGGAAAGACCTCCTGAAGCGCACGGTAATTGGCGTGACGACCATATTCACTCGCGTATTCATTCCCTACAGTGCCTGTGCCCAGGAGCCAAACGATCTTCCCGAAACGGCGTCCGATCCAGACGAGCTACAACTCGACCAGTGTCAAACAATATACAACGAGGTGGAAGACCGGCGTGCGCATCTTGAAAAAAAGGCGCACTCTATGTTCACGGTCATAATTTTTATGATCCCGCTCATCGGGTCTATATTCGTATTTGTATATAAGGAATCTTTTCCGGATGTTATCAGTAGGACAATCACTATTGCCCTTCTCGCGTTTTCTGGTGCAATGCTGGTACTCGGGTTTATATCCGTTATGCGCGCAGTTTCGATCAAGACCAGGGACATTTTGCTCATCGATTCAGTGGTCGATCCCGAGACGGGACATTTCCGCCGCTACAGCAAAGCATTCCACGCACAAGGTTTGCTCTACTGCGCCGCGAAGAATACCGCGATGAACGACCACATCGCGCAGTTCGTGAAAGGGGCTCAAGCACTCACAGGGATGGCCGCAATCGCCACGCTGGCGGCTGCAATACCGGCGGCAATAGTTTTTTCCAATCACCCTTCCTCACCAGCCAAGACTCAAGTCATCGGGCCGGTCGATTTGGCGTCTCCCGAGCTTGCAGGAATTCGGAAGGACATCTCCGGATTGAAAGCCATCGCCGAGGCGATGGCTCGTGCACAGACCGGCACTGAGGGGTTCAGGCTGATTGATGAAAGACTCACCAAAATCGAAGACAAGCTGTGGCGCATCGAAAAGCAGCTATGGTGCAAAGACGATCCGGGATTGCGGTGACAGGGATTGCGGGATTGCGGTGTGCGCGCCAGGTGGCCCACGATCACACCCTTCTTAAGGCCGAGGCGCCGGAAGACCGCCTCACCCGTCCCGATGAACGATCTTCAGCGCGGGAAGGCCCCAGGCGGTGACGCCCATGTCCTTGGCCATCATGGCGAGGCCCTCGGTTTCGCCGTAGCCGTGGTAACTGAACGCCGGGAAGCGCAGCCCGTCGCGGTGCAGGTCCGCCCGGATCAGCAGCGCCGTGCCGCCCACCGCGTCCACCGCCACGATCGGCTCGCCTTGAAACGAGTCGAGATACAGGCGCCCGACGCCCTGGGGCGGCTGGAAGAGGCCGTCGACCAGATGGCGCGCGTCCTCGCGCCCGCCGGACGCCAGGCGGAAGGTGTTGAGGTCGAAGGTGCGACCATCGGGCCGCACGCAATGGGGCACCACGATGTCCTTGCCGGGCTCGATCAGGCGGCCGATCAGGTCGGGCGGGTAGGCGATCAGATCGACGTCCAGCCACAACACCCAATCCTCGTCGCGCAGCGTCGCGGCGAGCAGCCGGTTGCGCGAACGCGCCAGGATGTCTCGCCGACGGCGCTGGATCTCGGGCGCCCAGCGCGGCTGGTCGTGGCGGAAGCCGTAATCGTGGCGCAGCAGCTCGACCCGGCGGAAGCGGGCGCGCAGCGGGTCGAGTTGGCCCGCGAGACGGTCGTAAGTCCCATCGTCGCTGTCGCCGTCCAGGAATCCGATCGAAACGCATGCGGGATCGTGGTCGATCGTCTTCAGAAGCTCGATGTGGCGAGGCAGGTGGGGCGCGGCGTTCTTGACCGGCGTCAGGATGAGGACCTTGTCCGCCATCCTTAGAACTTCCCCAGGCAATAGCCGATATTGTAGACGGTGCCGGCCAGCATGCGGAACTCGCCATGCGGCATCGCGTCGAGATCGAGTCC
>JADGAL010000167.1 GCA_015232025.1 Alphaproteobacteria bacterium | reverse complement strand
GTGGTGCAGCCTTTGCTGGGCGCCGACCAACTCGCGGCGCGGCGGCGGGCCTGGGCGGCGCGAGCGGGAACGCCCTGGTTGTGGGCGGTCGAGGACACGGTCGAGACGGCCGAGGCCGAGGCCGGTCCCGATGGCCGGCTGTCGCCGGTGCGCACCGCCCTGTGCGCGCAGCGCGGCGGACAACCGTTCGAGATCCGCCCGACGCGCGACCCGGCCATCGCGGCGATCCTCCGCCGTTGGGCCGGGAAACTGATCCGGGACGGTCATCGCGGGCCGCTGCGGCTGACCGGCAAACGCGACGCGGACGGGGTCTGGCGGCCGTTCTCGCTGGCCTTCCGGCGGCTCGGCATACCCGCCATCGGCGCCATCACGTACCGGCTGACGGTGAACGCTCAATCGGCCGTCAGAGCGAGCAGGGCCGCGGCGACGCGATCGATCGCCGACGCGTCCAGATCGTCGTGATAGGGCAGCCCCAGAACGGACTCGGCGAGCGCCTCGGTGACCGGCAGCGGACGGCGGGGGAAGCCTTCGAGGGCCGGCTGGCGGTGGCACCCCGCCTGCCACCAGCAGCGCGTCTCGATGCCCAGGCGCCTTAGGGCTTCGGCGGTTTCCACGGCGGTGGGCGCCGGCAGGCGGACCATCAGGCTCGACGACAGGCCTTCCGGCCGCCACACGCGGATGCCGTTGCGGCCGTCCAGGCGGGCCGCGTAGCGTTCCCGCCGCCAGGCGAACCCGGCCCGGCGCGCCGGCCACTCGTCCAAGGCCGCCAGTCCCACGGCGGCGGCGTACTCGCTCAATTTGGCGTTCATGCCGACGTGATCGATGACGCGGTCCTCGGAAAGCCCGAACCGGGCGAGACGGCGGATCAGCGAAGCCCGCGCGGCGTCGCGCGCGACAACCACCCCGCCTTCGCCGATGCCCAATATCTTGGTGGCGTGCAGGCTGACCACCGCGTCGACCGGGCCGCCGCGCAGGCCGTCGAAGCAGGACGCCGCATCGATGGTGACGCCGATTCCGGTGCGTTCGGAAAGCTCGGCCCACGGGGCGAACGGCACTTGCGCCCCGAACGGAGCCGTCACCATGACGTGGACGACGCGGGGCTCGGCGCGGATGTCCTGGGCGACCCTGTCCGGGTCAAGCCGCCAGCTCGCCTCGTCGACGTCGTGGAACCAGGGGGTCAGGCCGGCGCGCACGACGGCGATCGCCGTCGCCTCGTGCGTCCAGGACGGCAGGACGCACAGCCCGTCGGCACGGTTTCCACCGCCCGCCGCCCGGGCGGCGAGAAGACACAGCGACAACCCGGCGGTGGCGTTCGCGACGGCGATCACGCGCTCGGGCGCGCGGGTTTTCTCCGCGACCGACCCGACCCCATCCGACCTTGATTAAGCCTTCGCCGCCTGGAGCGCGGCGTCGTAATCGGGCTCGTTGGCCACCTCGCCGACCAACTGGGTATGTTTGACCGTGCCGTCGGCGCCGATCACCACGACGGCGCGGGCCAGCAGGCCGAGCAGCGGGCCATCGACGAAGGCGACCCCGTAACGCTTGCCGAATTCCTTGTCCCGCATGTCGCTGACCGACATGACGTTGGTCAGACCCTCGGCGCCGCAGAAGCGGGCATGGGCGAAGGGCAGGTCGGCGCTGGCGCACAGCGCCACGGTGTCGGCCAGCTTCGAGATGTCCGCGTTGAAGCGGCGCACGCTGGCGGCGCAGGTGGGGGTATCGACGCTGGGGAAGATCGACAGCACCACGGTCTTGCCGGCGAAATCCTTGAGGCCGACATCCGACAGGTCGGTCTTGGTCAACTTGAAGTCGGGGGCCTTGGAACCGACCGTCGGCAGGGTGCCATTGGTGTTGATCGGATTGCCTTTGAGCGTAACGGTGGACATCGTTCGTTTCTCCTGCGGTTGTTTCCGACGCCATCCTAACACGACGGCGAGCGACGCGCCCGCTCATCCAGTCGAGACTTGACCAGCGTCAATGGCGGAAAGGCGTGGGGGCGGAATTGTAGGCGCTTCGAGCAACATTCGAAGGCGGCACTTCCATGACGGACATCAACATCGACGCGCGCACCATCGAACCGCACGACCGGCATCGCGCCATCTTGGCGGCGTTCGACGGACTTGCCCTGGGCGGCGCGCTGATTCTGGCCGCCGACCACGATCCGCGCCCGCTGTTCCATCAGATGAACGCGCTGCGCCGCGACGAACTCGACTGGACCTATCTGGAAACCGGGCCGGACACCTGGCGGGTGCGGATCGGCCGGATCGCCAAGGCCCCGTCGGAACGCGGCGCCTCGTGCTGCGGCAGTTGCGGCTGATCGGCCGGTCGCCGAGTCAAAGCATCTCGGAGAAGGGCAGGAAGGGGACGGTGTCGCCCGGCCGGATGTCGCCCCGCTCGTCGGCCAGTTCGATCAGCCCGGTCGACGCGACCACCGATGTGAAGATGCCCGAGCCCTCGTTGGGGAAGCGCCGCGCCACCAGGCCGCCATCGGGGCCGGGGCGTAAGTGGCCGCGCAGCCATTCGCGACGGCCGGGCTTCTTGCGGAAGGCGAAATCGGCGGCGACCGGATAGGACTGGGGCGGACTGAATGGCGCGCCGGCCAGACGCAGCAGCATCGGGCGGGCGAAGATCAGGAAGGTGACCATCGCCGCCACCGGGTTGCCGGGCAGTCCCACGAAGGGGGTTCCCGCGACATGGCCGAAGGCCAGCGGGCGGCCGGGGCGGATGGCGATGCGCCAGAAATGCAGGGCGCCCAGCGCCTCGACGGCGCCCTTGACGTGGTCTTCCTCGCCCATCGAGACGCCGCCGGTGGTCAGAATGGCGTCCACGCCGCGCGAGGCGGCGCCCGACAGCAGGGCGCGCAGGGCGTCGGGGCGATCGGGGGCGATGCCCTCCCACACCGGCTCGCAGCCCAGGCGGCGCAACAGGCCGTGCAGCACATAGGTGTTCGAGTTGACGATGGTGCCGGGCGTGTCGTCCTGGCCCGGCTCGCGCACCTCGTCGCCGGTCGCGAACAGGGCGACGCGCGGGCGGCGGCGCACGGTCAGCGCGGCGTGACCGGCCGCCGCCGCGTGGCCGACATCCTGGGGCAGCAGCCGCTTGCCGGCGGTCAGCACGATGTCGCCCCGCATGAAATCCTCGCCGGCCGGGCGGACATTGGCGCCGCGTTTGGTGGGGCGCAGGGTGACGAAGCCGTCCTCGAAGCGGCAATCCTCCTGCATCACCACGCCGTCGCCGCCGACCGGAATGGGCGCGCCGGTGAAGATGCGGAACGCCTCGCCCGGCTTGAGGATTTGGCCGGGAGGATCGCCGGCGGCGATGCGGCCGGTCACTTTCAGGCGCGTCTCGGCGCCGTCCAGGTCGGCGGCGCGCAGGGCGTAGCCGTCCATCGCCGAATTGTCGAAGGGCGGTTGGGTGCGCCGGGCCGCCAGATCGGCGGCCAGCACCCGGCCGGGCGCCTCGAACAGCTTCACGCTTTCGGTCTCGGCGACCGGGTGGATGGCGGCCAGCAGGGCGGTCACCGCCTCGTCGGCGCGCAGCATCTCGCGAGCGGGGGCGAAGGCGTCGGTCATCGAAGCGTCCTTTCGGCGATCTCGGCCCACCAGCCGCGCAGGGCCTGTTCGGTCGGTTCGAGCATGCGGCCGGCGCCGCCGGTCAAGGCGTCCCATCGCGGCTTGTAACGCTGGGACAGCGCGGTGAGCAGGGGAATGCCCAGGCTCGCCGCCTCGAACATCTCGGGCGCCAGCCCCTCGCCCTCGGCTTCCGAGCCCGCGAATTTGTTGACCACCAACAGCGCCACTTGGGCCGCGATCTCGCGCCGCAGCACGGCGCTGGCGGCGGCCAGTCCGACCGGATCGAGCCGGCACGACGCCGACCCCGAGCCTAGATCCTGCGAGATCACCCACATTGTGCCCTCGCGCAGATCGACCAGTTCCATGCGCTCGCGGCCGTTCGGCCAATGGCCGCCGCACTGGATCAGTCCGCCGACATCGACCCCGTCGCGGCGCAGCGAGCGGGCGAAGTCGGCCAGCAACTCCTCGGTGGCGCCGCCCCGCTCGTGCAGGATGACGCCGATCGGCAGGTCGGGGCTCATGGGAAGAACACCTGTTCGCCATCGATGCGGAAACCGGCGATCGCCGCCTTGCCGCGCGGCCCGGTCAGCCAGTCGTGCCACAGACGCGCGTCGTCGGGATTGCGGGCGCGGGCCACCAGGATGCCGCCGTAAGGGTTGGTCATCGCCTTGTCGCCCTGGACCAGCAAGGCGAGGCTTTGGCGGTTGCGGAAGCTGGCCCAGGTGGCGCGGTCGGCCAGCGCATAGGCGCCCAGCCCGGCCGCCGTGTTGAGGGTCGGCCCCATGCCCGAGCCGAGTTCGCGATACCAGCCGCCCTCGGCCGCCTTGGGATCGACGCCGGCCGCCTTCCACAGGCGCAACTCGCTGCGATGGGTGCCGGAATCGTCGCCGCGCGAGGCGAACGGCGCCTTGGCGTCGGCGATGCGGCGCAAGGCCAGGGCGGCGTCGGTCAGCCCGGCCACCTTGGCCGGATCGGCGGCGGGGCCGATCAGCACGAAGTCGTTGTACATCACGTCGCGACGATCGGCGCCGTGGCCGTCGGCGATGAAGCGATCCTCGCCGACCCGGTCATGGACCAGCAGCGCATCGGCGTCGCCCTGCATGCCGATCTTCAGCGCCTGCCCCGTCCCCACCGCCACGACCCGCACCGCGATTCCGGTGTCCAGTTCGAACATCGGCAGAATATGGCCGAACAGCCCGGACTGCTCGGTCGAGGTGGTCGAGGCGAGCACGACGAATCGATCGGCCGCGCCGGCCGGCGAGGCGAGCAACGCGCACAGCAGCGAGATCAGACGTAGGGTCAAGCTCCGTTCCCCCTCAGCACATCAATTCCCCCGCCAAAAAGGCGCGCGCTTGCGCCGTGGCCGGGGCCTGGAAGAATCCGGCGGCCGGGCCGTGCTCGACCAGACGGCCGCGCGACAGGAACAATACCTCGTCGGCGAGGCGGCGCGCCTGCCCAAGATCATGGGTGGTCATCACGATCTTGGTGCCGTTGGCGTGGAAGTCGTGGACCGCGATCTCGACCGCCAGGGTGGCGGCGGGATCGAGCGCCGAGGTCGGCTCGTCGAGGAACAGCACCTCGGGCCGCACCGCCCAGGCGCGGGCCAGCGCCAACCGCTGCCGCTCGCCGCCCGACAGCACGCGGGCCGGGCGGCGGGCCAACTCGCCCAATCCGAAGCGGTCCAAGGCCTCTTCCGCCAAATCCTGGCGCAGACGCCGCGCCACGCCGCGCAACGACAGCACGTAGCGGATATTGCCCAGCGCCGAGCGGCGCAGCAACACCGGACGTTGGAAGACCATCGCCTGACGGCGCCGCAGGTCCGCCTCGTCAAGCCCCCCCGACCAGCGCACATCGCCCTCGGTCGGCTGGATCAGCCCGTTGCACAGGCGCAGCAGCAGGCTTTTGCCCGCCCCGTTGGGGCCTAAGACGATGGTGCGCAAACCGGCGCGCCGCGGCGCCGTCACGCCCGAGAGCAGCCGCCGCCCTCCCGCCGAATAGCCCAGCCCGCGCAGTTCGAGCGGCAGGATCGAAATCATCCCGACACCCTCCGCGCCCAGGCGCCGGCCGCGAAGGCGGCGCCGTTCACGGCGGCCACCACGGCCAGCAGGATCATGCCCAAGCCCAGCGCCATCGCCAGATCGCCCTTCGAGGTCTCCAGCGAAATGGCGGTGGTCATGGTGCGGGTCAGGCCCTTGATGTTGCCGCCGACGATCATCACCGCGCCGACCTCGGCGGCGGCCCGCCCGAAGCCGGCCAGCAGCACGGTGATCAGCGAATGCCGGCCGTCCCACAACAGGGTGCCGATCACCCGCAGGCGCGGCGCCCCCAGCGAGCGCAGTTGCTCGCCATATGCCTCCCACAGATCGGCGACCAATTGGCGGCCCAGGGCGGCGATGATCGGAGTGACCAGCACCGCCTGGGCGATCACCATGGCGCCGGGCGTGAACAACAGGCCGAACGAGCCCAGCGGCCCGGCGCGCGACAGCAGCACATAGACCGCCAGCCCGACCACCACCGGCGGCAGCCCCATCAGCGCGTTGAGCGCCACCAGAACGACCTCGCGTCCGGGAAAGCGGGCCAGCGCCAGAAAGGCGCCCAGCGGCAGGCCGATCACGGCGGCGATCGCCACGGCGGCGAGGCTGACGCCCAAGGACAGCCGCACGATGGCGAAAAGCTCGGCGTCCAGGCCGGCGATCAGCGCGATGGCGCTCGAAAAGGCTGCGGCCAGGTCGAACATGGTTCAGGATGGCGCCCAGGCGGCGGACGAGGTGTGACGATGCGGATCGAGGATGTGGCCGGGGTGATCCTGACCGGCGGGCGCTCGCTGAGGATGGGTGGAGGCGACAAATGCCTGCTGCCGTTGGCCGGCCGACCGCTGCTCGCCCACATCGTTTCCCGCGCCGCGCCGCAGGTCTCGGCCCTGGCCCTCAACGCCAATGGCGATCCCGCCCGCTTCGCGGCCTTCGGCCTGACGGTGGTGGCCGACGACGTGCCCGGCTTCCCCGGCCCGCTGGCCGGCATCCTGGCGGGAATGGAATGGGTGCTGCGCGAGCGGCCGGGCTGCCGCTGGCTGGCCAGCTTTCCCGGCGACGCGCCGCTGTTGCCGCCCGATCTGGTCGAGCGACTGGCCTTGGCTGCGGCGGGCGCCGAAATGGCCTGCGCCGCATCGGGCGGGCGCGACCATCCGGTGGTCGGCCTGTGGCCGGTGGCGCTCGCGTCGTCCCTGCGCCACGCCATCGAGGTCGAGGACATCCGCAAGATCACCCGCTGGACCGGCCGCTTCCAAATCGGCCGCGCCGAATGGCCCGTCGATCCGGTCGATCCCTTCTTCAACGTCAACACGCCCGACGACCTGTCCGCGTTGGAGCGACTGGTGGCGGGCTGACGGGCCCTTCATGACCGGGCCTTCTCGTCGCGTTCGCGCAGATCGTCCTCGGTGGTGCGCGGGCGGGGCGGAGTCGCGCCGGCCATCGGGTTGTCGCCGGTCTCGAACTGCACGACGACGCGGCAGTCTTCGCACATGCGCAGGCGGCGCGCCGCCTCGCCCATGAACATCGGGTGACGGTCGGCCAGCGCCTCGGCCATCCGCTCGATGACGCCCAGGATGCCGAATTCCTTGTCGCAACGGACGCAGCGGGCGGGCTCGCCCTCCTTCAGCACGCGCCCGCCGCGCGACTCGAAGGACAGCCGGGGAACCAGCGCGATCGCCGCCTCGGGGCAGGTCGAGCGGCACAGCCCGCACTGCACGCAGGCCGCCTCGTGGAACGACAGTCGCGGCCGTTCCGGATCGGCGCGCAGGGCGCTGGTCGGGCAAGCCTGGGTGCAGGCCATGCACAGCGTGCATTTCGTGGCGTCCAGGACCACGTCGCCGAACGGGCTGCCGGCCGGCATGGCGAGGGCCGCCACCGGGCTGGCGGCGTGGGCGACGAGATGCGACAGCGCCATGGCGCGCACCCCGCGCCGGTCGCCGGTGGTCAGGAAATCGGCGGCGGGCGGCGA